>NZ_JBHUWH010000104.1:0-19925 GCF_042670125.1 Kitasatospora sp. NPDC057198
GTTCCCGGCGGGGGCCCTTCGCCGTGCTCCGGCGCGCACTACTTCAAGGCCGCGGCGAGCTGCGCGAGTTCCTCGTACGAGGCGGTGCCGGCGAGCACCGTGGTGCCGCCGTCGCCCGCCGGGCGGACCAGCCCCCGGTAGTGGTCGCCCTGCACCCGCTGCCACTCCTGGCCCGCTACGGTGGCGGTGCCGTCCGGCTTCGCGCCCGGGACGTTGCGCTGCACCACGTCGTCCGGCTTGCCGTCGGCCTGCTCGACCGCCGCGTACTGGCCGGAGGCGGTGTTCATGCCCAGGTGCCAGGCGGCGCGGCTGTCGTCGCTCCTGCCGTAGGTCACCGAGGTGGCCGTCCAGCCCTCCGGGAGCGGCTGCGGCCCGAGGAGGGGGTACGGCGCGGCCCGCTTCGCCGAGGCGAGCTCGACCTGGTACGGCACCGCGTGCGGGCCGCCCTTGCCGTCCGCGCTGGGGATCGAGAAGTACGCGACCACCACCACGACGCCGACCGCCGCCATCGACAGGACCATGTCCCGTACCGTCTGACGGCCCCTCTTGCTGCTGTTGCCTGCCACCCGCCCATGGTAGGCGGCGCTTACGCGGGCGCCGCGCACCGGTGTGCCGGTCGGTGCCGGTAAGGAGCGTGGGAGGCGGGCGCCACAGACACCCGTTCCACCTGCCGATACGATCGCAGCAACCCTCAATGCAGCACTGGTGACGCTCCGCGTCCCGGTGCTGACTGGCCGTCGCGTACAGAGAGGTAACGACGATGACCACGCAGTACCCGCACCACCTCCCCTCCGCGCTGGAGGTCGCTCCGGAAGCGCCCGACCGCAACCTCGCCCTCGAACTGGTCCGGGTCACCGAGGCCGCCGCGATGGCGGCCGGCCGCTGGGTCGGCCGGGGCGACAAGAACGGCGCCGACGGGGCGGCCGTGAAGGCGATGCGCACCCTCGTCTCCACCGTCTCGATGAACGGCGTCGTCGTCATCGGCGAGGGCGAGAAGGACGAGGCCCCGATGCTCTACAACGGCGAGCGGGTCGGCGACGGCACCGGCGCCGAGTGCGACGTCGCCGTCGACCCGGTGGACGGCACCACCCTCACCGCCAAGGGCATGAACAACGCCGTCGCGGTCCTCGCGGTCGCCGACCGCGGCACCATGTTCGACCCCAGCGCCGTCTTCTACATGGACAAGCTGGTCTGCGGCCCCGAGGCCGCCGACTACGTCGACATCACCGCCCCGCCCGCGGTCAACATCCGCCGGGTCGCCAAGGCGAAGGGCTCCGCGGTCGAGGACGTCACCGTCGTCGTGCTCGACCGGCCCCGGCACGAGAACCTGGTCCGGGAGATCCGCGAGGCCGGCGCCCGGATCAAGTTCATCTCGGACGGCGACGTGGCCGGCGCGATCATGGCCGCCCGCGAGGAGACCGGCGTCGACCTGCTGATGGGCGTCGGCGGCACCCCCGAGGGCATCATCGCCGCCTGCGCGATGAAGTGCATGGGCGGCGTCATCCAGGGCCGGCTGTGGCCCAAGGACGCGGCGGAGCGGCAGAAGGCGATCGACGCCGGGCACGACCTGGACCGGGTGCTGACCACGGACGACCTGGTCAGCGGCGAGAACGTGTTCTTCGTCGCGACCGGCATCACCGACGGCGAACTGCTGCGCGGCGTCCACTACCGCCAGGAGACCGCCACCACCTCGTCGCTGGTCATGCGCTCCAAGAGCGGGACGATCCGGCGGATCGACTCCACGCACAAGCTGGCCAAGCTGCGGGCGTACAGCGCGATCGACTTCGACCGCGCGAACTAGGCCCTGTCTGGGGCGCGCACAGCGAGATCGCGTAATAGTGCAGGTGATTGTCCTGCTTCGCGATCTGGCTGTGCGTGCTCGGTCGGCCGCGCAGTTCCCCGCGCCCCCGGTTTCGCGCTGCGCGCGGGCTTCAGCCCGCTATGCGGGCCGGGACGCGGATCTCGCTCTCGCGGCGGCGGCGCCGGGTGAGGACGACGCGGCGTTCGGCGGCGGTGAGGCCGCCCCAGACGCCGTAGGGCTCGGGCTGGGCGAGGGCGTGCTCGCGGCACTCGAGGAGGACCGGGCAGCGGGCGCAGACCCGCTTGGCCTGTTCCTCGCGGGCGAGGCGGGCGGCCGTCGGCTCCTTGGAGGGGGCGAAGAACAGCCCGGCCTCGTCGCTGCGGCAGGCGGCCGAGGTGTGCCAGGGGTTGTCGTCCACGTCCGCCTGGGCCGCCGGGCGGCGGGCGGCGGTGGCGCTGGACTCGATCGGATGCAGCACGGTAACTCCTGACCAGGCTCAAGGCTCGGGGACGAGGTCGTCTCCTGCCCGACTGCCCCGTGCTCCCCCGCCGTGGCGCCGTCGCCGACCCGAGGGGTCACAGCCGTTCAGGAACGATGTGCGTGTGGAACTACCCCGCCGCTCCGGGATTCATGCACACCGCACGCAATCGACTACACCCTGCACTCGGACCAACGCCGAGTGCCGAACGGCGAGTTGACGCCCCGTCCGCGATCGCGCAGGTCAGCCGTCGAGCTGTCGGCGCACCCACTCCTTGAGCTTCTTGCCGCGCCGCGGCTTGGCCTCGACGCCGCCGAACACCGCGGCGCCCTTGACCCGGACGACGGGGGCGTACGGGTCGGCGGAGGTCTGCTCGCGCACCTCGAAGCCGCCGAAGACGCCGGCGCCGCCGCCGTGCAGGCTGACGTTCTCGGGGACGCGGATCTCGACGCCGCCGAACACCGTGACCACCTCGATGACCACCTCGGGCGACTCGAAGACCGCGTCGGTGAGGTCGATCTCGATGCCGCCGAACACGGCGACCGCCTTGAGGTGCGAGCCGACCCGCCAGCGGCCCTTGCGGGAGGCGCCGCCGAAGACCGCGACCATGGTGGGCGACTCGGCCCTGGCCGGGGGCAGCGGGGGCCGCTCGTCGGGGGCCGGGGCGGCCAGCGGGGCCTTGGTGAGGTTGTGCCGGATCGGCCCGGGGTGGCTGGGCAGGTCCCGGGTGAGGGGCTCCAACTCGCCGAAGGTGCGGGCGCTGTAGGCGGCCTCGATGCGTTCGGCGTGCTCGTCGACGGTGAGCCGGCCCTCGGCGTACGCGTCGCGCAGCAGGTCGGCGACCCGCTCGCGGTCGGCGTCGGCCGCCTTCAACTCGGCCGCCAGGTCGGTGCCGGGGGCCCGGGCCGGCGCCGGTGCGGGATCGTTCTTCGGCAGCGGGGCGGGCATCGCGCCCTGCGGGTCCTGCTCGGGAGAGTTGTCCACGTCACAAGCCTAGCGAGCCCGCCCCCGCCCCGAACGCCGGTTCGACGCAATGGGCGTGACCCCGGTCACGGAGGCGGACCTGGGCTCTGGGGCCCGGGCGGGTGCGCCTAACCTGGAGGGTGCCTCGTCGACGAAGCCGAAAGAACCGAAGGATCTCCCCATGGCCCCAGAGTTCGCCTACCGCGACCTGCTCCCGCTCGGCACGGACACCACTCCGTACCGCAAGCTCACCTCCGAGGGGGTCTCGACCTTCGAGGCGGGCGGCCGCACCTTCCTGCAGGTCGAACCGGAGGCGCTGCGGCTGCTGACGGCCGAGGCGATGCACGACATCTCGCACTACCTGCGCCCGGCGCACCTGGCGCAGCTGCGCCGGATCCTGGACGACCCGGAGGCCAGCCCGAACGACCGGTTCGTGGCGCTGGACCTGCTGAAGAACGTCAACATCTCGGCGGGCGGCATCCTGCCGATGTGCCAGGACACCGGCACCGCGATCGTGATGGGCAAGCGCGGCCAGAACGTGCTGACCTCCGGCGGGGACGAGTCGGCGATCGCCCGCGGCGTGTTCGACGCGTACACGAAGCTGAACCTGCGGTACTCCCAGATGGCCCCGGTGACCATGTGGGACGAGAAGAACACCGGCAACAACCTGCCGGCCCAGATCGAGCTGTACGCCACCGACGGGGACGCCTACAAGTTCCTGTTCATGGCGAAGGGCGGCGGCTCCGCCAACAAGTCGTACCTGTACCAGGAGACCAAGGCGATCCTCAACGAGGCGTCGATGCTCACCTTCCTGGAGCAGAAGATCCGTTCGCTGGGCACCGCGGCCTGCCCGCCGTACCACCTGGCGATCGTGGTCGGCGGCACCAGCGCCGAGTTCGCCCTGAAGACCGCGAAGTACGCCTCCGCGCACTACCTGGACAACCTGCCCACCGGCGGCGACGCGAGGACCGGGCACGGCTTCCGCGACCTGGAGCTGGAGCAGAAGGTCTTCGAGCTGACCCAGAAGATCGGCATCGGCGCGCAGTTCGGCGGCAAGTACTTCTGCCACGACGTGCGCGTCATCCGGCTGCCGCGGCACGGCGCCTCGCTGCCGGTCGCGATGGCGGTGTCCTGCTCGGCGGACCGCCAGGCGCTCGGCAAGATCACCGCCGAGGGCGTGTTCCTGGAGCAGTTGGAGACCGACCCGGCGAAGTACCTGCCGGAGACCACCGACGAGCACCTGAACGACGACGTGGTGCGGATCGACCTGAACCGCCCGATGTCCGAGGTCCGCGCCGAGCTGTCCAAGTACCCGGTGAAGACCCGGCTCTCGCTGACCGGCACGCTGGTGGTGGCCCGCGACATCGCGCACGCCAAGATCAAGGAGCGCCTGGACGCCGGGCAGGGCATGCCGCAGTACCTGAAGGACCACCCGGTGTACTACGCGGGCCCGGCGAAGACCCCCGAGGGCTTCGCGTCCGGCTCGTTCGGCCCGACCACGGCCGGGCGGATGGACTCCTACGTCGACCAGTTCCAGGCGGCGGGCGGCTCGATGGTGATGCTGGCCAAGGGCAACCGCTCCAAGCAGGTCACCAAGGCGTGCGCCGAGCACGGCGGCTTCTACCTGGGCTCGATCGGCGGCCCGGCGGCCCGGCTGGCGCAGGACTGCATCAAGAAGGTCGAGGTGCTGGAGTACCCGGAGCTCGGCATGGAGGCGGTCTGGCGGATCGAGGTGGAGGACTTCCCGGCGTTCATCGTGGTGGACGACAAGGGCAACGACTTCTTCGCCGAGGTCACCGACGGCCCGCTGATCACCAGCCTGCGGGTGCGCTCCGCGGAGTAGCGGCGGCGGTGCGCTGAAACGGGACGAGCCCCGGCCGGTGAGGGTCGGGGCTCGTTCTGGTCGTGCCGGTCACGGGCAGTTGTTGACGGTGCCGAGCGGCTCGAAGACCTCGTCGCCCTTGGGCTGGGCCGGAATCTCGACCGGCGCCTCGACGGGCTGCTCAGCCAGCACCTGGAGGGCGTTCTCGACCGCGTTCGGGTCGGCGGCGTCGGCGGTGTGCTCGACCGGGACCGGGGTCTGCTCGGCCTCGGGGGCAACGGCGGTGGTGGTCTCGTCGGCCATGGGGTGAGCCGCCTTTCAGCTGAGAGGGTTCCGATCACCCGAACGACTGTCGCTGGGCGCGCGGACAGTATCGTAGGGACCGCTAAATGTCTTATAAACGTTGCACCGCGCATCCGCTTGGTGGACGTTTGCGCGCTTCCTCATAAGCTGTCGCCCCCACCCGACCGGCGGCGGCGTGGGGAAGAGACGGTTCATCGGCCACAGGGGAGGACATGGAGCATCAGGACACGCGCTCCGCCGAGGCGTTGCGTTTCCAAGTGCTCGGCCCTGTCCAGGCGTGGCGCGGCGACGTGCCGCTGGCGCTCGGATCGCCGCAGCAACAGGCCGTCCTGGTGGCCCTGTTGCTCAGCGAGGGCCGTCCGGTGACCACCGACGACCTGGTGGACGGCATCTGGGGGGATCGCACCCCGCCGCAGGCGGTGGCCGCGCTGCGCACCTACGTCTCCCGGCTGCGCTCGGTGCTGGAGCCCAACCGCACCGCCCGCAAGCCCTCCGAGGTCCTGGTCTCGATGACCGACGGCTACGCGCTGCGGATCCCGGCCGACGCCCTGGACCTGACGGTCTTCGAGCGACGGGTCGCCGAGGCGTCCGCCGTCCGGGCCGACGGCGGGCTGCGGCCCGCGCACGACACCCTGGTGGCCGCGCTCGACCTGTGGCGCGGCCGTCCGCTGGCCGGCGTGCCGGGGCCGTACGCCGAGACCCAGCGCGGCCGACTGTCCGAGCGGCAGCTGGCGGTGGCCGAGGAGCGCTGCGCGCTGGCCCTGGAGATCGGCCTGCACGCCGACGTGGTGGCCGAGTTGAACTCGCTGTCCGCCGCGCACCCGCTGCGCGAGCGGCTGCGCGAACTGCTGATGCTGGCGCTGTACCGCAGCGGCCGGCAGGCCGAGTCGCTGGGCGTGTACGCGGACACCCGGAAGCTGCTGATAGACGAGCTCGGGGTGGAGCCGGGCGGCGGGCTGTCCGCGATGCACGCCCGGATCCTGGCCGGCGACCCAGAACTGCTGGCCCCCTCGGCCACCCCGCCGAAGGCCGCCGAGGAACCGGCCGTCTTCGTTCCACCCGCCCAACTCCCGGCCGATGTCTCGGACTTCAGCGGACGCGGCAAGATGGTGAACGAACTCCGGGACGTGCTGAGGGCGGGTTCCGGCCAAGCCGTCGTGGTGACCTCGCTGGCGGGCATCGGCGGCGTCGGCAAGACCACCCTGGCGGTGCACGTGGCGCACTCGCTGCGGCCGGACTTCCCGGACGGGCAGCTGTACGTGGACCTGCGCGGCGCGGGCGCCTCCCCCGCCGACCCGGCCGTGGTGCTCGGCGACTTCCTGCACGCGCTCGGCGCGCCCGACGCCCCCGACTCGCTGGAGCAGCGCGCCGCGCTGTACCGCTCGCTGCTGGCCGACAAGCGGATGCTGATCCTGCTCGACAACGCCCGCGACGCCGGGCAGTTGCGCCCGCTGATCCCCGGCGTCTCCGGCAACGCGGTGATGGTGACCAGCCGCTCCCGGCTGGCCGAACTCCCCGGCGCGCACCTGGTGGACATCGAGGAGCTGACCCCGGACGAGGCGCTGGCGCTGTTCTCGGCGATCGTCGGCGCCGAACGGGTCGGTGCCGAACCGGAGGCCGCGCTCCAGGTGGTCACCTCCTGCGGGTTCCTGCCGCTGGCGGTCCGGATCGCCGCCGCCCGGCTGGCCAGCCGCCCGCGCTGGAGCGTCTCCGACCTGGCCCGGCGGTTAGCGGACCAGCGCAACCGGCTCCAGGAGCTCCAGCTCGGCAACCTCGCCGTGGAGACCACCCTGGGGCTCGGTTACGCCCAGCTCCGGCCGGAGGAGGCCCGCGCCTTCCGGCTGCTCGCCCTGGTGGACTCCCCCGACCTGCCGCTGCCGGCCGTCGCCGCGCTGCTCGGCGCCCCCGAGCAGGAGGCCGAGGACCTGGCGGAGTCCCTGGTCGAGGCCAACATGCTGGAGTGCTTCACCCCCGGCCGGTACCGCTACCACGACCTGCTGCGCCTGTACGCGCAGCGGCAGAACGCCAAGCTGGGCGACGTCGAGCAGCAGCAGGAGGCACTGCTGCGGCTGCTCGACCTGCTGGACGCCACCATGCAGAACGCCGTCCGGGTCATCGAGCCGGACGACCGCGCCGTCGAACCGCTGCACACCGCACGGTCCGCCGGGCGCGGCTTCGGCAGCAGCGGAGCGGCTCGCGAGTGGTTGCGCACCGAGGTCGCGGTGATGCTGGCCAGCGTCGAGGCCGCTTCGGGCGCCCCGCTGGTACTGCTCCGGCCGGCCGTGGACATCCTGCAGAGCCTGGCCAGCCTGGTCGAGGACCCATCGTTGGCGCCGCGCATCCGCGGCGCGCTCCAAGCCGCCGCGGCGAACCCCGCCGCGGAACGGGACGCTCTGACCCTGGCGGGGGTGCACGGGGCGCTCGGCCAGATCCACCGGGTCGCGGCGGAGCTCACCATGGCGGAGGCGTCCTTGCGCCACAGCCTCGAACTCCAGCCGTCGGCCAGGCCCACCTCGCTGCGGATCTCCACCGCCAACGCCCTGGCCATCGTCCTGATCATGACAGGCCGCCCGGCCGAGGCGCTCCCGTTCTACGAGCAGGCCCACCTGATGGCGTCCCGCCTGGACGTTCCGATCAGTGCGGCCCGGCTACTCGCCAACATGGCCCGCGCCTACGTCGGTCTGGACCGCCACGCCGAGGCCGTGGACGCCGCCCGCGCCGCCGTGGCGGCCGCCCGCGCCTCCGGGAACGTGCCCTGCCTGGCGGACACCCTCTACCAGTTGGGCGTGGTGCTGCGCTCGACCGGTTCGCCCGGCGAGGCGGCGGTGCACCTGCGGGAGGCGCACCAGCTCTACCGGCAGCAGCAGCACCCGATCTGGGAGGGCTACTCGCTGGCCCGGCTGGCGGCCTGCCTGCTCGCCGACGGCCGGTTCGCGGCGGCGGCGGAGGCGGCCGAGGAGTCGTTGTCGATCGCCCAGGAGATCGAGGCGGCGTACTGCCAGGGCATGGCGAACGCCGCGCTGGGCGAGGCGCTCCTGGAGCTGGGCCAGCCCTCGCGCGGACTGGCCTGTCTCCAGGAGGCGCTCACGGTGTTCACCCGGCTCGGTGTGCCCGAGGCCCAACCCGTGCAGGACCTCATCGCTTCCCGGCACACCGAGCCTTCCCCTCCCCCTCTTCCCCCCGTCGCGCCGTAGGCCCCCGTTCCCCCCGCGGTACCCCCCTGGTCCCGCAGCCGGAAGCCCTCCCCCCCGGGAGCGTCGGCGTCCCCGCAGCCCCCCGGCTGCGGGAACGCCTTGACGCTTCCCCGGCGCTGAGAAGACTCTGACATCCGGCGATTGACGTTCGATAAACGCCTGCGGCAAGGCCGTTGACCGGCTGCGGGGCGAGCGTCGGCGCAGGTCGCGGGCCTGGCGCGGGCGCGGCGCGGCCGCGCCATGCGGCGTGCGGGCCGTCGGCGCGCTCCGTCGCGGGCCCCGGTGTGCTTCCCCCGGCGGGCGATAAGGGCCCAACGGCGCACGAGTTGGCCGGAAACGGACTCCACGGTGCGGTGATCGCGTTTATCCTCGAAGGCCAGGGTCGGGCGTGGTGTGCGGACCACGACGGGCAGGGCAGGACGCACGCGGGAGAGGTGCCCAGATCATCGTGACGGACGAACAGAGCGCTGCCGGCGCCGACGCCGACCGGGCGTCCGGGGCGGCCGCGCGCCGGGCCGAACGGGCCCGCCAGGCCGCCGCGTTCGACGCGATCGGGGGCCGCTACCAGGAGGTGTTTCCGGCCAGGGCCGGGCAGTTGGCGTGCGGCGACTGGCTGCTGGCCGAACTCCCGTCCGGCGCCCGGGTGCTGGACGTGGGCTGCGGGGCCGGCGAGCCGACCGCCCGCCAACTGGCCGACGGCGGGCTGCGGGTGACCGGCGTCGACCTGTCGGAGGGCATGCTGGCGCAGGCCCGAGCGGCCGTCCCGGCGGCGTCCTTCCACCGGATGGACGTCCTGGACCTCGGCCTGGAGAGCGCCGGATCCCGTTGGGGCGCGCCGGAGTTGGGCCCCGAGGGGAACGGCTCGCTGGACGCCGCGGCGGCGTTCTTCTCGCTGCTGATGCTGCCCCGCGCCGAGATCGCCGAGACACTCGGCCGCGTCCGCGAACTGCTGCGCCCCGGCGGCCTGTTGGCGCTGGGCATGGTCGAGGCGGACCTGGACGACGCGCCGCTGCCGTTCCTGGAGCAGGAGATCCGGGTCAGCGGGTACCTGCGCGAGGAGCTGACCGGGCTGCTGACCGGCGCCGGCTTCGCGGTCGAGGCGGTGGACAGCCAGTCGTACGCGCCCGCCGGGTCCGCGCAGCCGCCGGAGACCCAGCTGTACCTGCGCTGTCGGCGCACCGGCTGACGCGGCGTCAGCCTCCGTTCTCGAGAACACATCCGCACAGATCGGGCAGCCCGTGCGCGACCACCTGGAGCCCCTGGCGGGGCAGCCGCCCGCCGTACCCGTCCAGCGGCACCCGCCGCCCGGCGGGGGTGCCTCCGACGGGGTGCCCGCCGCCGGGGTTCCCGCCGCCGGGCCCGAACGGCTGGCCGAGCGGCTGGCCGCGCTGGACCGGGCGGCCCGGCGGATCAACAGCTCGCTGGACCTGACGGCCACCCTGCGCAACCTGGGCCGGGTACTCGTCCCGGCGCTCGCGGACGCCCTGGTGGTGCTGGTCCGCGACCCGCTGCCGGACGTCGAGCGCGACCCGGGCCCGCCGCGGGCGCTGCGGGTGCGGCACACCTGCGGCACCCGGCTGGGCCGCCGCGCCGGGCTGCGCCCGGTGCTGCCCGGCAGCGCCCTGGAGGACGCGCTGGCCCGCCGCGCCCCGAGCGGCCCGACGGTGCTGGGCGCCGGGCGCGACGGCCTGGCCGCCGAACTGCTGGGCGCCCGGGCGCTGGGCCGGCTGCCCGCCGGGACGGCGCTGCTGGCGCTGCCGTTGCACGGGCGGCAGGCCGCGCTCGGCCTGCTGCTGCTGGTGCGCCGCCCGCGGCCCGGCGGCGCCCCGGCCGACTTCGACCCGGCCGACACGGCGACCGCGGCGCACCTGGCCACCCACGGCGGCCTGGCGGTGGACACCGCGCTGCGCTACACCCGCGAGTGGGAGATCGCCGACCAGTTGCAGCGCTCGATGCTGCCCGCGCACCTGCCGCAGCCGCACGGCGTCCGGCTGGCGCACCGCTACCTGCCGGGCGAGCGCGGCGCGCAGGTCGGCGGCGACTGGTACGACTCGATCCCGCTGCCGGGCAACCGGGTCGCGCTGATCACCGGCGACGTGATGGGCCACTCGCTGACCTCGGCGGCCGTGATGGGCCAGCTGCGCACCTCGGCGCAGACCCTGGCGGGCCTGGACCTGCCGCCGCACGAGGTGCTGTACCACCTCGACGAGCAGGCCCAACGGCTGGGCCGCGAGCACCACTTGGCGACCTGCGTGTACGCGGTGTACGACCCGATCGCGGGCCGGGTGCGGATCGCCAACGCCGGGCACGTGCCGCCGGTGCTGATCGGGCCGGACGGCGTCAGCGAGCTGCTGGAGCTGCCGCCGGGCGCGCCGATCGGCGTCGGCGGGGTGGACTTCTCCTCGGTGGAGCTGCCCGCGCCGCCCGGTTCGGCGCTGCTGCTGTTCACCGACGGTCTGGTGGAGACCCGCCGCCGTCCGCTGGGCACCGGCCTGGAGCTGCTGCGGGCCCGGCTGGCGGGCGGCAACCGGCTCGATCCGGAGCAGCTGTGCCAGGAGGCGCTGCGGATCCTGCCGCCGGGTGACCGGGCGGACGACATCGCGCTGCTGGCGGCCGCGTTCGACGGCATCCCGGCCGAGGACGTGGCGCACTGGCACCTGCAGCCGCGGCACGAGACGCCGGGCCGGGCGCGCCGGCTGGCCGGGCACGCGCTGCGCCACTGGGGGCTCGAACACCTGGCGGAGAGCTGCGAGTTGATGGTCAGCGAGCTGGTCACCAACGCGATCCAGCACGCCACCCGGCCGGTGACGCTGCGGCTGGTGCGCACCTCGCTGCTGCGCTGCGAGGTCGGCGACGACTCCCCCGCGCTGCCCCGCACCCGCCGGGCCGGGCCGGACGAGGAGCGCGGGCGCGGGTTGCAGATAGTGGCCCGGTGCGCGGACCGCTGGGGGGCGACCCGGCTGGGCGCGGGCAAGGTGGTCTGGTTCGAGCAGCGGCTGGAGCGCGGCCGGTGAGCGGGCACAGGGCCTAGCGCCAGGGGTCGAGGGCGTGCTTGCCGCTGGTCCGGCCGGCTTCGAGCTGCCGCAGCACGGCCGGGCCGTCGGCCAGCGGGTGGACGGTGGGGGTGCCGGGCGGCTGGACGCCGGCCGCGATGAGGGCCTCGAGTTCGGTGATCAGCGACCGGTAGAGGGCGGGGGCCGCGGCCGCCAGTGCGCCGATGTGCAGGCCCTTGACCTGCACCTGGTGGGTGAAGACCAGGTCGTGGGTGGTCAGGGTGGCGTCCCCGGAGGCGGCGCCGAACACCACGACGCGTCCGGTGAAGGGCTTGGTGACGGCCAGGCTGGTCGCGAAGGTGGCCTGTCCGACCGACTCCAGGACCAGGTCGACGCCGCCGGTCAGCCGGGTGATCTCGGCGGCCAGGTCGGGACGGCGGCCGTCCAGCACCTCGCCGGCGCCGAGTGCCCGGACGGTGTCGTGCTTGGCCGGGGAGGCGGTGGCGATCACCCGCGCGCCGTAGTGGCGGGCCAGCCGGACGGCGGCCTGTCCGACGCCGCCGGCCGCGGCGTGCACGAGCACCGTCTCGCCGGCCGCGATCCCGCCCAGCGGCCTCAGCGCGGCCAGGGCCGTCGCCCAGTTGAGCACCAGGCCGAGCGCCTCGGCGTCGCTCCAGCCGGCCGGTACGGGGAGCACCCCGGCCGCCGGCATCGTCATGTACTGCGCGAACGCGCCCGGACCGGTGCCGACGACGCGGGTGCCGACCGGGAACGCCCCCTCGGTGGCCGGGCCGACGGCCACGATCTCGCCGGCGGCTTCGAAGCCCGCCACGTAGGGCGCGGGCGGGCCGCCCGCGTACGTCCCGCGGGTCTGCATGACGTCCGCGAAGTTGACTCCGGCGGCCCCGACCCGGATCAGGTACTCGCCGGGGCCGGGTGCGGGGAGGGGGTGTCCGGTGCTGAGGGCCATGTCCCCGGGGCCGCGGTGCGAGCCCTGGACCAGGGCCCGGACCGTCCGTTCATCGGTGCGCTGCTGCTCGCTCGTCTCCATACCTGGACGGTAGGACCTTGACACTTGCGTCAAGGGCAAGCGGCGGGGCGGGAGTTCCCGGGCGGGCCGTGCGGAGGTAGGCGTCGAGTGCGGTGCGCTGCTCGTCCAGGACGGCGATGCGGGCGGCGAGCCTGTCCCGGTGGTCTCGCACCTCGCGCAGGAACTCCTCGTCCGCCGGGGCGGTCGCGGCGCCGGGCGCGTCGGCCGGGCCGGGCAGGACCTCCCTGATCAGCCGGACGGGCAGGCCCGACTCCAGCAGCGAGCGGATGACGAGCACCCGGTCGATCGTGGAGCGGCAGTAGTCGCGGAACCCGTTGTCGAACCGGCCGGGGACGATCAGCCCCTCGTCCTCGTAGTACCGCAGTGACCTCGCGCTCACGCCGCCGGCCCGCGCGGCTTCTCCGATCCTCATGCCCGGGTCCAACGCGCGGGGGCGCCGCGGTGTTCCGGCGCGCGGGGAAACGGATCGTCAATGTCCGTGCGCACCAGGTGGGTTGGGGTGGTTCACGCGGGGATTCCCGGCGCGTCGCCGAGCAGCCGGTCGAGCGCGTCCAGCACGTCCGGGCCGAGCACGGCGAGCGCCAGCGGGCGGCTGCGGCGCAGGGCGAGGACGGTGCGCAGCACGTCGGCGTGGTGGATCTCGCGCAGGGCGGCGGCGTACTCGTCGGCCTCGGCGGGGGTGGCGGCGGCCCGCCAGGTCAGCAGCAGGGCCTTGACCACGGCGAACATCATCCGGCGGCCGCGCACCAGTTCGGGGCGTTCGTTGAGGCCGAACACCTCGATGGTGGCCTCGCCGCGGGCGGTCAGCGGGTCGTAGGCGCCGGAGTCCAGGTAGAGCCGCAGGTGGTCGGCCGGGTCCTCGCGGCAGGGGTCGACCAGCAGGCCGGCGCCGGTGGCCGGGTCGCGCGGGAAGCGGTCGCGCTTGCGGTTGCTGTTGCAGTGCGCGCAGGCCAGCAGGTGGTTCTGCCAGTCGAAGGTGCGCAGCGGGGCCTGGGCGATCGGCTCGAAGTGGTCGATGTCGGTGCCCAGGTTGTCGCCGCAGTACATGCAGCGCTCCAGGCCGGGGGCCATCTGACGCAGCATCAGCCGGAGTTGGGCCTTGGGGCGGACGGCGCGGCGCCAGGCGGCGCGCCCGGTGGCGGTGTTGGGGCCGTCGGCGCGTATCCGGTCGGTGGCGCGGGCGAGTTCGGCGGCCAGCCGGGGTTGCAGCGGTGGCCGCTGGAGCGGGATCACCCGTCCCTGCCGAGCAGCCGGGCGGTGACCTCGTCGACCCGGGCGGTCAGCGAGCTGTTGAGCTTGGCGCCGAGTTCGCGGTACTCGGCGAGTTCGGCGTCGGTGGCCTGCCCGGCGTACATCTTGCGCTCCAGCCGCACCAGCATCCGGCGTTCGGCCTCGGCGGCGGGCGAGTAGGCGCTGGGCAGCGCGAACAGCTCGGACAGCGCGGTGTCCTCGCCGCTGCCGTACAGCACCCGCTGCCGGAGCTCCTCGTCCAGCCGGTACGGGGCGCGGTCCTCGTCGGGGCCGGGCAGCCGGACGAGGGCGCCGGGGTCGGCGGCCTGGCAGACGTACGGGCTGTGGGTGGCGACCAGGAACTGGGCGTGCGGGAAGCGCTCGGTGAGCCAGGGGCCGATCCGCTGCTGCCAGCGCGGGTGCAGGTGCCGGTCGACGTCGTCCAGCAGGACCGGGCCCGGGGCGGCGGGGGCGGCCGCGAGCTGGCTGAGCAGGCGGACCAGCCCGGCGGTGCCGTCGCCGAGTTCGTCCAGCGGGAGTTCCAGCGCGCCCCGGGCCACGTACTGCCGTTCCGGGTCGCTGACCCGCCAGCCGTCCGGCAGCACCTCGGCCGCCAGGTCGGCGTCCAGCGGGACGCGGCGGCCCAGGGCGGGCAGCGGGTGGTGGGCGCGCCGGGGGCCCGGCGGGTCGCCGACCCGCCAGCGCGGGGCCGGGTCGGCCCGGACCCAGCCGTCGGCGCCCCACTGCGCGGCGGGGCCGGGGGGCAGGGCGCCGAGCGCCATCGCCAGCACCCGCAGCAGGGTGCTCTTCCCGCTGCCGTTCGGCCCGGCGAACACCGTCCAGCCCGGCTCCGGCGGGACGGTCAGGTCGACCTCCCGCGCGCCGGTGAAGCACTTCACGCCGGACACCCTGATCCGCGACACGTACACCGGACCACCCCCTCGGAGCGGGTTATGCCCACGCCCCGGCCCGCACACGCACCCGGGCGGCCGGCGGCGGGGCGGACGTGACGCGCCGTCAACTCCGGCGGCCGGTGGCGCGGTCACCCGTTCCGGTGAGGTTCGCGGGCGGGCGGGCGGGCCGGGCCTAGGTCCTGTCCGGTCGGTCTTGTCGGATCAGCGCGCGGCGTCGGGCGCCCGGCTGGGAGTGCCGGCCCGACGCCCTCGTACTGGATGTACTTGGGTGTTGGGCCGGTGCTTCCAGGCGGGATGATCCGGCGTCGCGCGCCCGGCAAGATCGGCCGGACAGGGCCTAAGCGGCGAGGCGGACCGGGAGGTCGCGCAGCGCTTCGCGCAGGGCCGCCGCGAAGCGGGCGTACTCGCCGGTGCGGGCGGAGCCGGGGCGGTGGGCGAGGCCGATCCGGCGGCCGGGGGCGGGGTGGGCGAAGCGGACGGCGGCGAGGCGGTCGGTGCGTCCGGTCTCGACGTCGAGGGCGGTGGCGGGCAGCAGGGTGGCGCCGAGGCCGCCGGCCACCAGCTGGACCAGGGTGGCGAGTCCGGCGGCCCGGGTGCTGCCGCCGGCCGGTTCGGCGCCGGCCTCGCGGCAGATGTCGAGCGCCTGGTCGCGCAGGCAGTGCCCCTCCTCCAGCAGCAGCACGTCCAGGTCGAGCAGGGCGTCGCGGGGCACGTCGGCCCGGCCGGCGAGGTGGTGCTCGGGTGGCACGACCAGCACGAAGTCCTCGTCGAACAGCGGGATCTCGGCCACCGGGAGCGCCCCGCCGGCGGGCAGCGCGAGCAGCAGCAGGTCGAGCCGCCCGTCGCCGAGGCCGTTCAGCAGCGAGGGGGTGCGCTCCTCGTGGACGTGCAGTTCGAGGTCGGGGTAGGAGTCGCGGACCAGCCGGAGCACGGTGGGCAGCAGGTAGGGCGCGACGGTGGGGATCACCCCGAGGTGCAGCGGCCCGGTGAACGGGCGGCGGGCGGCCTCGGCCTCCTCGGTGAGCGCGTGCAGCGCGGACAGCACCCGGCGGGAGTGTTCGGCGATCCGCTCCCCGAGCGGGGTGATCACGACCCGCCGGGTGGTGCGTTCGACGAGCTGCGCGCCGAGCGACTCCTCGAGTGCGGCGACCGCCCCGGACAGCGCGGACTGGCTGGTGCCGATCGCGGACGCGGCCTCCCGGAAGTGCCGGTGCTCGGCGACCGCGGCGAAGGCCCGCAGCTGGGAGACGGTGGGGGTGCGGGGCGTGCTGGGCTTCACTGGGCGGTGCTTCCTGCCGACTGTCGGGTGCTCCGTTCCAGTCTGCCGTACTGATCGGACTTGCCTATCGTGGCCCGCGGCAGAACCGATTTCACTGATCAGTAACCATGTGCGAGGCTGGAAATGTCCGCAATCCGGACACCCCTCGTCCCAACACTGGAGATGCGACGTGCTGACGATCGGCGACAAGTTCCCCGAGTACGAACTCAACGCCTGCGTGGACCTCGACGCCGCGAACGCCTTCGCCGAGATCAACCACAAGTCCTACGAGGGCAAGTGGCGCGTGGTGTTCTTCTGGCCGATGGACTTCACCTTCGTCTGCCCGACCGAGATCGCCGCGTTCGGCAAGCTGAACGAGGAGTTCGCCGACCGCGACGCCCAGATCCTCGGTGTCTCCGGCGACTCCGAGTACGTCCACCACGCCTGGCGCAAGGACCACAAGGACCTGCGCGACCTGCCGTTCCCGATGCTCGCCGACGTCAAGCACGACCTGATGCGGGCCTGCGGCGTCGAGGGCGCGGACGGCACCGCCCAGCGCGCGGTGTTCATCGTCGACCCGAACAACGAGATCCAGTTCGTCATGGTGACCGCCGGCTCCGTCGGCCGGAACCCCAAGGAGGTGCTGCGGGTCCTCGACGCCCTGCAGACCGACGAGCTGTGCCCGTGCAACTGGAACAAGGGCGAGGACACCCTCGACGCCCAGTCCCTGCTGGCCGGCTGACCGATGGCGCTCGACGAACTCAAGGCCGCCCTGCCGGACTACGCCAAGGACCTCAAGCTCAACCTCGGCTCGGTGATCGGCAACTCCGACCTGCCCGAGCAGCAGCTCTGGGGCACCGTCCTCGCCTGCACGATGGCCACCCGCTCCCCGATCGTGCTGCGCGAGCTGGAGCCCGAGGCCAGGGCCAACCTGAAGCCCGAGGCGTACGAGGCCGCCAAGGGCGCGGCCGCGATCATGGCGATGAACAACGTCTACTACCGGACGCTGCACCTGCTCTCCGACAAGGAGTACGGGACGATGCGGGCCGGTCTGCGGATGAACATCATCGGCAACCCGGGCGTGGACAAGGTCGACTTCGAGCTGTGGTCCTTCGCCGTCTCGGCGATCAACGGCTGCGGCCAGTGCCTCGACTCGCACGAGGGCGTGCTGCGCAAGGCGGGCGTCGACCGCGAGGTGATCCAGGCCGCGGTGAAGATCGCCGCGACCGTCCAGGCCGTCGCCGCGGTGCTGGACGCGGAGGCGCAGCTTCCGGCTTGAGCACGCTGAACGAAAGGTCCGCCCCGGGAGGGGGTTCTCTCCCGGGGCGGACCTTTCCGTGGTCGGGGGGTCGCTCGCGCCCCCGGCGGCGCGGTCACTGCTTCCGGGCGGCCTCGATGGCCTGGAAGACCTCCTGCCCGGCCGCGTTGCGCTGCCGCAGGTGGCCGGTGACGGTGTTGGTGACGGCGATCAGCGGGACGGCGACGATCGCGCCGGGGATGCCGCCGATGATCGAGCCGGCGGCGACGCCGAGGACCACGCCGAGCGGGTGGACCCGGACGGCGCGGCCGAGGATGAGCGGCTGCAGGATGTGGCCCTCCAGCTGCTGCACGCCGATCAGGATGACCAGCACCGCCAGGGCCTTGCCGACGCTGGCGGTGGCCACCAGGGCGATCAGCACCGCGATGGTGCCGGTGACCAGGGCGCCGACCAGCGGCACGAACGCGCCCAGGAAGATGATCACCGCGAGCGGGATCGCCATCGGCACGCCGAGCATGCCGAGCCCGATGCCGATGCAGAGCGCGTCGATGAAGGCGACGGCGACGGTGCCGCGCACGTACGCGGTGAGGGTGGTCCACGCCTTGGGGCCGGCGCCGGCCATCGCGTAGCGGGAGTGCCGGGGCAGCCCGCGCAGCACCCAGCTCCAGATCCGGGCGCCGTCGTAGAGCAGGAAGAAGGTGGTGAACGCGGTGAGCACCACGCCGGTGAGCAGTTCGACGGCGATGGTGACGCCGGTGAAGCCGGCCGAGGTGAGCGCCTCGGAGTTCTTCCCGATGGCGGTGGTGATCTGGTTGGTGACGTTGTTGAGCTGGTCCGGGGTGAGGTGGAAGGGGCCGTTCAGCAGCCAGTCGCGCAACTGCCGGACGCCGTCCTGGACCTGGGTGGTGACCGGGTCGAGGTTGCTGGAGACCTGCCAGAACACGAACCAGCCGACCAGTCCGATGCTGGCCAGGCCGGCCAGGAAGGTGACGGCGGCGGCCAGCGACCGGGGGACGCCGTGCCGGCGCAGCCAGGAGACGGTGGGTTCGAGCAGGGCGGAGATGAGCAGGGCGGCGACCGCGGAGAAGGCGACCAGCTTGAGGGTGTCGACGACCCGGAAGACCACGTAGAGGGCGACGCCGAGCAGCAGCAGCCGCCAGGTGGACTCGGCGGCGACCCGCAGCGTCCAGGGCACGGCGTCGACCGGGTTGGCGGGGCGGCCGAGCGGGGCGCCGCCGCTCTGGTGCTCGGGCGGCCGGGGGGCGCGCGGGGCGGGGACGGTGTCGGGCACGGCCCCTCCTTCCGGTGGTACGGGTGCCGCGTCCGCCGGTTCGCCACCGTGGAGGGCGAGTTGACGGGCCGTCTGCTCGGCGGTGCGCAGGGCGACCCGCTCGGCGGCGAGCTCGACGGCCTGTTCGGTGGCGAGGACGTGCGCCTCGGCGGAGATGGCCGCGCGGCGGCGGCGTTCGGCGGCGGCGTACAGGCCCGCCGCGAGCGCCCCTATCTTGGCGACGCCGCGCCAGCGGCCGCCGCCGTTCTCTTCCGTCACTGCCCGGTCTCCCCCGTGTTCGTCTGCCCGTGTCGTTCGCTCCGGACCGCGGGTCGCACGGCCGTCGCGGAGGAACGCTACCCGCCGTCGGGGGCCCGGGTCTCGGGGGTGTCTCGGACGACCGCCGGTGGAATCCGGCGAATCACCCGCTATCCGGACGTTTCGCCGCAAGGGCGCGGGGAAGGGGTGAGAGCAGAACGGACCTTCTGTCGGCGGACCGGCCGGGAGCGGAGGAACCAGGACCCGCTCCGTTCCCCCGCGTCCGCACACGAGCCGCCACCGCCCGCGGCGCACTGGTCAGCGCTGCCGGGGCGGGGCGGCCCGCGCCGTGGCCACCGCCTCGCGGCGGCAGCGCGAAGGGCCCCGGTCCCGCGGGCGGGATCGGGGCCCTTCGTCGCGCGCACCGCGCGGGGCCCGCCTGGTGCCGGGTGGGCCCGGTGGTGGGCCTAGTACCAGTGGTGGGCCTGCCAGAACGACCAGGCGCCGCAGGGGCTGCCGTAGCGGCTGTTCATGTAGTTGAGGCCCCACTTGATCTGGGTCTCGGGGTTGGTGCGCCAGTCTGCGCCGGCCGTGGCCATCTTGGAGCCGGGCAGCGCCTGGACCAGGCCGTAGGCGCCGGAGGAGGCGTTGGTGGCGGTGTAGTCCCAGCCGCTCTCGCGCTTCACGATCTGGCTGAAGCACTGGAACTGGTCGGTGTCACCGACGATCCGCAGCGCCATCTCCTGGACGGAGCCGGGGCTGACGGTGGCGAGGACGCTGCGCGCGGCGGCGCGGCTGGCCTCCTCCTTGATCCGCTTCTCCTCGGCCGCCTTGGCGGCCTTGTCCGCGTCGGCCTTGGCCTGGGCGTCGGCCGCGGCCTTCTGCCGGGCGGCCTCCTCGGCGGCCTTCTTGGCGGCGGCGTCGGCGGACACCTGCTGGGCGTCGGCCTGGCGGCCGATGCCGTCGCTGACGTTCTGGGCCTGCGCGCCGGTGGGAGCGTCGGCGAGCAGCGTGGCGCTCGCGACGTCGACCGTCTGGACGTCGGCCTTGCCCTCACTGCCGGAGGCAGCGCCCACGACGGCACCGACGGCGGTCACCGCGGTGGCGGAGACGACAGCGACTCCCCGGACCG
>NZ_JBHUWH010000105.1:0-19911 GCF_042670125.1 Kitasatospora sp. NPDC057198
GGCAGAGGAAGGGATCCTCCGCCCGGGCGGCTCCGTACGCGTGCGGCCGGGGCCCGGGGGTCAGTGGCGGCCGGGCTTGCCGGTGTTGCCGGCGACGGTGCCCGGCGGGAGGGTGACGCCGCCGTTGACGAGGCCGCCGTCGGTGCCCCCGTTGGTGGCGCCGCCGTTCGGCCAGCCGGTGGTGCCGCCGTTGGGCCAGCCGGTGTTGCCGCCCTGGACGTTGTCGCCGGAGGGGGCGGACGGGCTGTTGCCGGGGGTGGGGGACTGGGAGGGCTGCGGGATGTCGACCCGGTGGAAGGAGGCCGGGGCGCTGCCGTCGAGGGCCTGGTTCATGGCCATCTGCCAGATCGGGCCGGGGCCGTCGGCGCCGTAGACCGCGCCGAAGGGCTTGCCGCCGATCCGGATGTTGCGCATCTCGACGTTGCCGCCGACGCCGCCGAGCCAGACCGAGGTGGCCAGGTCGGGGGTGTAACCGGTGAACCAGGCCGCGTAGCGGTGGTCGGTGGTGCCGGTCTTGCCGGCGATCTGGCGGCCGTCGTCGAGGCCGAGGGCGGAGCCGGTGCCCTTCTCGGTGACGCCGAGCAGCAGGGTGTTGATGCCGTCGGCGGTGGTCTGCGACATCGCCTGGTTGCAGTTGGCGTCGGGGACCTTCAGCTGCTTGCCGTCGGAGGTGGTGACCGAGGTGAGCGCGACCGGGGAGCAGTAGAGGCCGCGGGCGGCGAAGGCGGCGTAGGCGCTCGCCATCTGGAGCGGGCTGACCTCCTGGGTGCCCAGGGTCATCGAGGCGATCTGCTTGATCTGGGTGCCGTTGGCCAGGGTGCTCAGGCCCAGCTTGTCGGTCATCTGCTTGACCGGGCACAGGCCCATCTGCTCTTCGAGCTGGATGAAGTAGGTGTTGACCGACTTCTGCATGGCGACCTGGAGGCTGTACGGGCCCTTCTCGTCCGGGGACTCGTTGGTCAGCGACTCGCCCTTCTGGTTGCTGGTGGGGCCGTCGCAGGTGGACATCTTGGGGTACAGCATCTCGTTGGGGGAGGGGTACTCCTGGGTGATCGGGATCCCGGCCTCCAGGGCGGCCGCGGCCACGACCGGCTTGAAGGTCGAGCCGGGGGAGAAGCCGCTGCCGCCGCCCATCGCCGTGCCGACGTTGAGGTTCAGTACGGCCTGGTTCTTCGAGGTGTCCAGGCCGTACGGGCGGGTCTGCGCCATGGCGAGGATCTTGCCGGTGCCGGGTTCGACCATGCTGCCGGCGGCGGACACCGGGTCGGTCACGTAGACCTTCTTGGTGACCGCGTTGTACATGGCGGCCTGCTTGCCCGGGTCGATGGTGGTGTTGATCTTCAACCCGCCCTGCGCCCAGAGCTTCTGCCGGTCCGCGGCGGTCGCGCCGAAGGCCGGGTCCTGCTTGATCACGTGGCGCACGTAGTCGCAGAAGAAGCCCATGCCGTTCTGCGCGGTGATGCAGCCGTTCTGCGGCTCGGAGTACTTGATGCCGAGCGGGGCGGCGAGCGCCTCCTTGGCCTGCTCGGGGGTGATGTGCTTGTACTCCAGCAGCTTGTTGATCACCGTGTTGCGGCGGGTCTGCGCGGCCTGCGGGTGGGCGATCGGGTCGTACGCCGTGGGGTTCTGGACCAGGCCGGCCAGCATCGCGGCCTCGGGGACGGTGAGGTCCTTGGCGCTCTTGCTGAAGTACCGGTTGGCGGCGGCCTCGACGCCGTACGCCTGGTGGCCGTAGAAGGTGATGTTCAGGTAGTTGGTGAGGATCTGGTCCTTGGTCAGGTCCTCCTCCAGCTTGATGGCGTACTTGAGCTCCTGGATCTTGCGGCCAAGGCTCTTCTTGGTGGCTTCCAGGAACGCCTGCTGGTCGTCGCCGGCCTGCTCGACGAAGACGTTCTTCACGTACTGCTGGGTGAGCGTGGAGGCGCCCTGCGCGGTGGTGCCGGACTCGGCGTTCTTGGTGATGGCGCGGAGCACGCCCTTGAGGTCGATGGCGCCGTGCTCG
The DNA here is from genome assembly GCF_042670125.1 of Kitasatospora sp. NPDC057198. Classification (NCBI taxonomy): domain Bacteria; kingdom Bacillati; phylum Actinomycetota; class Actinomycetes; order Kitasatosporales; family Streptomycetaceae; genus Kitasatospora; species Kitasatospora sp. NPDC057198. The sequence continues at coordinate 2,003 of NZ_JBHUWH010000105.1, forward strand.
TAGAAGCGGGCGTCCTCGATGTCGACCTGGGCCTGGCGCATCACCGGGGCCATCTGCTCGGCGGTGAGGATGGTGCGGTCGCGGTCGTACACCTTGGCGATCAGGCCGCCCTTGGCGTCGTAGATCATCGACGCCTGGGACAGGGTGGGCTGCTTGAAGTCGTCCGGGATGTTGTCGAACGAGTCCGCGGTGTCCTTGGCGGTCAGGCCGAAGGCGCCGACCGCGGGCAGTGCCATGCCGGCCACCAGGACGCCGGCCAGGATCGAGCCGCCCAGGAACTTGACGCCGTGCCCTGCCTTGTCCATGAAGGTGCCGGTGGATCGCGAAGGTGCCATGGGGAGAACCCTACGTCGCGGAATCCCGTACAGGGGGGCAGGTGTTCGCCTACGCTTGTCACAGAACTGCGACAGCTTCGCTCTGTTCATCGTCATCACTCTTGTGAGTGATGAGCTTTGTCCGATTCGTGGCGCTATGCCCGTGATCCGGACGGATGCAGAGCGGGCCGCTGTCGCGCACCGTGACGAAAGCACCTCTTCTGTCCCCGGCAAGGCCCCCGACCTGCGGTCACTCCAACGAGTGAGCTGCCGGGCACCCATAGTCCGATCGGGTCATGCGAGATTGGGCACACAGGGGCTGTTGCGTCGTGCCGTTCTTCCGTAACGTCCTCAACTGGCAACGGTGAATATGCCGTTGCCGCCGTGGGGGAGCCCCGAATCGGGAGAGGACGGCGCCGGGATGGGCTGGGTGGACGACTGGAGCGCGCAGGCGGCGTGCCGCACGAGCGATCCGGATGAACTGTTCGTGCAGGGGGCGGCGCAGAACCGCGCCAAGGCGGTGTGCAGCGGGTGTCCCGTGCGCACCGAGTGCCTCGCGGACGCGCTCGACAACCGGGTCGAGTTCGGCGTCTGGGGCGGGATGACGGAGCGCGAGCGGCGGGCGCTGCTGCGCCGGCGGCCGACCGTGGACTCCTGGCGCCGGCTGCTGGAGACCGCGCGCACCGAGTACGAGGAGTCGCTGGCGACCGGGGTGGTCCTGCGGGACTACGCCCAGGCCGTCTGACGCTTCGTCAGGAAGGCTTGGCGGAAGGGCTTTCGGGGCGCTCGGTGGGGGAGCCGAGCCGGTCCCCGACGGCCCGCAGGCCGTCCAGGTCGTGGACGTCGCCGGGGAGGGCGGCCACTTCGACGATCGGTACGTCCGGGTAGACCGCGGCGAAGCGATTGCGGGTGCGCCGCTCCCTCGTCATGATCTGCACCCGTTCGGCGTGCAGCCGCAGCAGGCCGGCGGCCAGGGTCTCGGCCTCGGCGGTGGTGTGCGGGGCGCCGTTCTCCTCCAGTGCCTCGGCGGCGGCCAGCGCGCGTTCGGCGGTGAGCTGCGGGGCGCCGGTGGAGTGGACCCGGTTGAGCACCAGCCCGGCCAGCGGCATCTCGTCGGCGGCGAGCCGGTCGACGAAGTAGGCGGCCTCGCGCAGCGCGTCCCGCTCCGGGGCGGCGACCACCAGGAACGCGGTGCCCTCGGCCTTGAGCAACTGGTAGGTGCGGTCGGCGCGTTCCCGGAATCCGCCGAACATCGAGTCGGTCGCCGAGACGAACGTCTGGATGTCGCTGAGCAGTTGGGCGCCGAAGATCTTGCCGAGGGTGCCGGTGAGCAGCCCCATGCCGACGTTGAGGAACTTCATCGCGGAGCGGCCGCCGACCTTGGCGGGGGCGGTCAGCAGCCGGATCACCCGGCCGTCCAGGAAGGACCCGAGGCGGCTGGGCGCGTCCAGGAAGTCCAGCGCGGAGCGGGACGGCGGGGTGTCGACGACGATCAGGTCCCAGCGGTCCTCGGCGCGGAGCTGGCCGAGCTTCTCCATCGCCATGTACTCCTGGGTGCCCGCGAAACCGGCCGAGAGCGACTGGTAGAACGGGTTCTCCATGATCGCCTTGGCCCGGTCGGGCTCCGCGTGGGCCAGCACGACCTCGTCGAAGGTCCGCTTCATGTCCAGCATCATGGCCTGGAGTTCGCCCTCGCCGCGGGTGCCCCCGACCACCCGCGGGGTGTTGTCCAGCTCGCTCAGGCCCATCGACTGGGCCAGCCGGCGGGCCGGGTCGATGGTCAGCACCACGACGCGGCGGCCGCGTTCGGCGGCGCGCAGGCCGATCGCCGCGGCGGTGGTGGTCTTGCCGACGCCGCCGGAGCCGCAGCAGACCACGATCCTGGTCGCCGGGTCGTCGATCAGGGTGTCGATGTCCAGCCCGGTCATGCCGCTCCCTGCCGTTCCAGCCCGCCCGTGTTCGCGCCGCTGCCTGTGCTCACGCCGCCGCCCGTGTTCGCGCCGCTGCCTGTGCTCACGCCGCTGTCCGTGTTCGCGCCGCTGCCTGTGCTCACGCCGCCCCCTGCCGCTTCAGTTCGCCCGCCAGCCGGTACAGCCCGGCCAGGTCCATGCCCTCGCCGACCAGCGGCAACTCGTAGACGGGGAGCTTGAGTTGCTGGATCTCGACGCGCTGGGCGCGTTCCAGCCCGACCCGTTCGGCGTGCTCCCTGGCCTGTTCCAGCAGCGGGTCGAGCAGCGGCTCCACGTTCGCCCGGACGGTCTCCGGCTTGCGCGAGCGCCCGCCCAGGCCGGCCTCGCCGAGGGCCTGCGCCACCTCCTCGCGGTGGTCGCCGTCGGCCGCCGCCACCGCCGCCGCGTCCAGTATCGGCGGGCGCACCATGTTGACCAGCACACCGCCGACCGGCAGGCCGGAGGCGCGCAGGTCGGCGATGCCGTCCACGGTCTCCTGCACCGGCATCTCCTCCAGCAGGGTGGTGAAGTGCACCGCCGTCTCCGGGGAGCGCAGCACCCGCATCACCGCCTGCGCCTGGGAGTGGATCGGCCCTATCCGGGCCAGGCCCGCGACCTCGGAGTTGACGTTCAGGAAGCGGGTCAGCCGGCCGGTGGGCGGGGCGTCCATCACCACCGCGTCGTAGCGGCGGCGGCCGTCCGGGCCCTTGCGGCGGGCCGCCTCGCACGCCTTGCCGGTCAGCAGCACGTCGCGCACGCCGGGGGCGACGGTGGTGGCGAAGTCCACGAAGCCGACCTTCTGCAGGGCCTTCCCGGCCCGGCCCAGCTTGTAGAACATCTCCAGGTACTCCAGCAGCGCCTGCTCGGTGTCGATCGCCAGCGCGTGCACCTCGCCGTGGCCCCGGCCGGGCAGTCCGAGCTGGGCGGGCGTCACGGTGGCCACCCGGCGCTCCTCGTACGGCAGCGCGGCGATCTGGAACAGCTCGGCGATGCCCTGCCGGCCCTCCACCTCGATCAGCAGGGTGCGGCCGCCGTCGGCGGCCAGCGCCAGGGCCAGCGCGGCGGCCAGCGTGGTCTTGCCGGTGCCGCCCTTCCCGCTGACCACGTGCAGCCGGACGCCCTCCCAGTCGGGTTCCCGCGGCGGTGCCTGCTCGGTCGGCCCCGCCGTGCCGCTGGTGCCCGCCACGCCCGCTCTCCGTCCGTCGCTGTCCGTCGCCGTTCCCGGTCCCCGCTCCGGGGGCTGCCCCCACCGCGAGGGTAACCAGCGCGAGGTCCGGATGCCGGGAGCACCCCGGCGACCCCGGCGAATCATGCCCGCTTTGTGTCCCACCTCACACCGGTCCGGGCGGCTAGAGTCACCCCCATGACCAAGTGGGAATACGTCACCGTGCCGCTGCTCGTGCACGCCACCAAGCAGATCCTCGACACCTGGGGCCAGGACGGCTGGGAGCTCGTCCAGGTCGTCCCCGGGCCGAACCCGGAGCAGCTGGTCGCGTACCTCAAGCGCGAGAAGGAGTAGGGCATGGGACAGGTCGAGCAGCGGCTCGCCGAACTCGGGTTGACGCTGCCCGAGGTCGCCGCCCCGGTCGCCGCGTACGTCCCCGCGGTGCGCGACGGCGCGCACGTGCTGACCTCGGGTCAGCTGCCCTTCGTCGCCGGGAAGCTCCCGCTGACCGGCAAGGTCGGCGCCGAGGTGACCGCCGAGGACGCCAAGGAGCTGGCGCAGGTCTGCGCGCTGAACGCGCTGGCCGCGGTCAAGTCGGTGCTCGGCGACCTGGACCGGGTCGAGCAGGTCGTGAAGGTGGTCGGCTTCGTGGCCTCCGCCCCCGACTTCACCGGCCAGCCCGGCGTGGTCAACGGCACCAGCGAGCTGCTGGGCAAGGTGTTCGGCGAGCAGGGCGTGCACGCCCGCAGCGCCGTCGGCGTGGCGGTGCTGCCGCTGGACGCGCCGGTCGAGGTCGAACTGATGGTGCGGGTCCGGGACTGACCCGGACCCCCTGACGCGGGGCCCGTCGCCGTTCGCGGTGGCGGGCCCCCGGCTTTCCCGGGCTCTCTCAGGCTCTCGCCGGCTTTCCCCGGGCTTTCCCCGGCTCTTCCCGGCGGGGCGGTTAACATCCGTGAACATGCTGGAGATGCCGCCGTCCTGGCCCGCCCGAATCCGCGCCCTGGCCGCCGGGGAGCTCGTCCCCGTGCCGCCGAGGCCCTCAGCCACCGTGGTGCTGCTGCGCGAGGGCGCGGCCGGCCCCGAGGTGTACCTGCTGCGGCGGCGCGCCACGATGGCCTTCGCCGGGGGCATGTACGCCTACCCCGGCGGCGGGGTGGACCCGCGCGACCGGGAGGTGCGCCCGCCGTGGGCCGGGCCGTCGCCCGCCGAGTGGGCCGGGCGGCTGGGGGTGGACGAGCCGACCGCGTGCGCGGTGCTGTGCGCGGCCGTCCGGGAGACCTTCGAGGAGGCCGGGGTGCTGCTGGCCGGGCCGGACGCGGACACCCTGGTGGAGCCCCGGGACTGGGCGGCCGAGCGGGGCGCGCTGGAGCGGCACGAGGTGTCGCTGGCCGAGTTCCTGGCGGAGCACCGGCTGGTGCTGCGCAGCGACCTGCTGGCGCCCTGGGCCCGCTGGGTGACCCCGGAGTTCGAGGAGCGGCGCTTCGACACCTGGTTCTTCGCGGCCGCGCTGCCGTCCGGGCAGGCCGCCGCGGACACCGTCGGGGAGGCCGACCGGGTCGCCTGGCTGACCCCCGCCGAGGCGGTGGCCGGGTTCGAGTCGGGCGGGTTCGGGATGCTGCCGCCGACCGTCACGGTGCTGCGCGAGCTGCTGCCGCTGCGCTCCGCGGCCGGGCTGCCCGGGGCGGCGGCGGAGCGGAGGGTGGTTCCGGTGCTGGGGCGCGCGGAGGTCGCCGGGGACCGCATGACGGTGCGCTGGGACGGGTATGACGAGCTGACTATCGACGGAGTGTTCCCGGCGTGAGAACCTTCCCCCGGAACGATCACCGGCCCCGCCGGGCGACCCGTTCCGGGGCGGGCCCGCGTCGGCCCGTACCGTTGACCGAACAACCCGTACCCACCGTCTTGACCTCGGAAGGAGACTCCGATGACCCACAACGACGTGGCTCGCCGGACCTCGGCCCTGCCCGCCCGCACCGTCACCCCCCGCGCCGCCGCCTGCGACGAGAGCGCGCCCCGGGAGACCGTCCGCCTGCTGACCCGCGACCTGCCCGGTCGCGCCCTGGTCCGCCCGCTCCCGTCGCGCCGCCTCAGCCGCGCCGAACGGGACGCCGTGTGACCGTCGGCCGCAGTACGGCGGACGCCGCGTGAGCGGCCCGCTTCCGGGCAGCCCCGCCGACACCGTCGGCGGGGCCGCCACCCCGCGCGCCCAGTGCGTGCTGGCCCCCAACCCGTCCCCGATGACGCTGGACGGCACCAACACCTGGCTGCTCTCCGAACCCGGCTCCGATCTCGCCGCCGTGGTCGACCCCGGCCCGCTCGACGAGGTCCACCTGCGCCGGATCGTCGACACCGCCGAACGGCAGGGCAAGCGGATCGCGCTCACCCTGCTCACCCACGGCCACGCCGACCACGCCGAGGGCGCCGCCCGGTTCGCCGAACTCACCGGCACCCCCGTCCGCGCCCTCGACCCGGCGCTGCGGCTCGGTGAGGAGGGCCTGCACGGCGGGCAGCGCCTCGACGTCGGCGGCCTCGACCTGCGGGTGGTCGCCACCCCCGGGCACACCTCCGACTCGCTGACCTTCCACCTGCCCGCGGACGGCGCGATCCTCACCGGTGACACCGTCCTGGGCCGCGGCACCACGATGGTCGCCCACCCCGACGGGCGCCTGGGCGACTACCTCGACTCGCTGCGCCGGCTGCACGCGATGGCCGCCGAGCACGGCGTGCGCACCGTCCTGCCCGGCCACGGGCCCGTCCTGGCGGACGCGCTGGGCGCCGTCGAGTACTACCTGGCGCACCGCGCGGCCCGGCTCGCCCAGGTCGAGACCGCCGTCGAGGCCGGCTGCCGCACCGCCCCCGAGGTGGTCGCCCGGGTCTACGCGGACGTCGACCCGGCGCTGTGGCCCGCGGCGGAGCTCTCGGTCCGGGCCCAGCTCAGGTACTTGGAGGACCGGGGCCTGATCCCGGAGGAGTGAGACCGGGGCGCGGGGAGACCCGCTGCGCCGGGCCTCACGGACCGGGGCGCGGGGAACCGCGCGACGAGCCGCCGATCGACGAGCCGCCGACGACCGCAAGGCCGCAGGGCCGCGAGGAACGGCAGGTGACTGCCTTCTTCGCGGCCCTGCGGTGCGTTCCCGGTGGTACGCGCGGTTCCCCGCGCCCCGGTTCCGTGCTGGACGGTTTCGTGCTGGGCGGCTCCGCGCTGCTGCGGCTCCGCGCTAGCGGGAGCGGCGGGAGAGCCGTTCGACGTCGAGCAGGACGACCGCGCGGGCCTCCAGCTTGAGCCAGCCGCGGCCGGCGAAGTCGGCGAGCGCCTTGTTGACCGTCTCGCGGGAGGCGCCGACCAACTGGGCGAGCTCCTCCTGGGTGAGGTCGTGGGCGACGTGGATGCCCTCGTCGGACTGGACGCCGAAGCGGCGGGAGAGGTCGAGCAGGGCCTTGGCGACGCGGCCGGGCACGTCGGAGAAGACCAGGTCGGACATCACGTCGTTGGTGCGGCGCAGGCGGCGGGCGATGGCGCGCAGCAGGGCGATGGAGACCTCGGGGCGGGCGTGCAGCAGCGGCAGCAGGTCGCCGTGGCCGAGGCCGAGGAGCTTCACCTCGGTGAGGGCGGTGGCGGTGGCGGTGCGCGGGCCCGGGTCGAAGAGCGAGAGTTCGCCGATCATCTCGGAGGGGCCGAGCACGGCGAGCATGTTCTCGCGGCCGTCGGGGGAGGCCCGGTGCAGCTTGACCTTGCCCTCGACCACGACGTACAGCCGGTCGCCCGGGTCGCCCTCGTGGAACAGCGACTCACCGCGGGCGAGCGTCACCTCGGTCATGGAAGCGCGGAGCTCGGCAGCCTGGTCGTCGTCGAGTGCCGCGAACAGCGCGGCGCGCCGCAGAACGTCGTCCACGAGCTTCCTCCTGCTGGTGTCTGGGCAGTGCTACTCACCACCAAGGATGACGCATGTCGCTCCGATCATATGAGGAGGGGGTGTGCCGGGGTGGGGCCTACGGGGCCATTCGCGCAGTTCGGCCGGGCGTTTCCGGCCGCCGCGATCCGCCGCGATCCGCCGCGACCCGCCGCCCGTCCGCGGCCGGGGCGGGCCTGCCCACCGTGGGAGCTACCCGCCGAGGGCCTGCCGGGCGAAGGCGCGGGTGCCGGCGACGTGATGGCGGGCGAGGGCGGCGGCGGTCCCGGGGTCGCGGTCCTTGATGGCGTCCAGCAACTGCTGGTGCTCGGTGCACATCGGGAGGCTGGTCCCGACGTCGGAGGTGAGCCGGAACAGCCGGCGCAGGCGGCCGTCGAGCGGGGCCATCATGTCGCGCAGCAGCGGGTTGCCGGAGAGCTCGACGATCTCGCGGTGGAAGTCGGCGTTCAGGCTGACCGTCTCGCGCAGCCGGCCGGCCTCGGCGGCCCTGCGGGTCCGGGCCAGGACGCTCTCCAGGCCGCGGATGCCGGCGGGGGTGGCGTGCTGGGCGGCGAGGCTGGCGGCGAGGGCCTCCAGGGACTCGCGGACGGCGAAGAAGTGCTCGGCCTCCTCGGGTCCGAAGTCGGCGACGACGGCGCCGCGGCGGGCCTGGACGGCGAGGAAGCCCTCGCGTTCGAGGCGCTGCATGGCCTCGCGGACCGGGATCCGGGAGACGCCCATGCCCTCGGCGAGTTCGCGCTCGACCAGGCGCTGCCCGGCGGGGTACTCGCCCTCGATGATCCGCTCGCGCAGCTGCACGTAGACGAGGTCCGCCAGCGACTGGTGGGCGTCGCCGAGGGTGTCGGTCATCGGGGGCTCCAGGCGGCAGCGGGCGGAGGGCGCGGGCAGTAGATCAGATCATTCCAGATCGGGGCCGACCGTCCTCCTGTCCGGTATTCGGTATACCGGATAACCTGGCCGCCCACCCACCCCGACGAGCGCCGGAGCCCGCCCGTGACCGCTGCCCGGCCCGCACCTGCTACCGCTCGGCCCGCCGCCGCCCGGCCCGCACCTGCTACCGCTCGGCCCGCGCCCGCCACCCGCTGCCGCTGCCGCTGCTGCCGCCGTCGCGGCGTGCGTCAGCCGACCAGCGTGCCGTGCTCGGCGACCACCCGGCCGGCCTTCACCACCAGCTCGCGCGGCGGCAGGTCGACCAGCACCTGCGGGACGCACTCGCCGGCCACCAGCAGGAAGTCGGCGGGCGCGCCGGGCGCCAGGTCCGCCCTCGGCAGGCCGAGCAGCTCGGCGCCGCCGTGCGCGGCCAGCTCCAGGCAGTCGGTCAGTTCGGCGTCGGTGCGGGCGTCGGTGGTCCAGCCCAGCAGGTGCGCCCGGTGCAGCATGTCGGCGTTGCCGAACGGGCTCCAGGAGTCCCGGACGCCGTCCGAGCCGAGGCCGACCCGCAGGCCGCGGGCCCGCAGATCGCGGAACGGCAGCACCTGGTGCGCGGACGGGGCGACGGTGGTCAGCGCGATTCCGGCCGCCGCCAACAGGTCGGCGGTGGCGGCGAGTTCGGCGGCGGACAGCTCCGGCAGGCAGAACACGTGGCTGGCCGTCACCCGGCCCTGCAGCCCGGCCGCGACCGTCCGGGCGGCCAGCTCGCGCAGCGGGCCCAGCCCGGCCGCGCCGCGGTCGTGCAGGTGCACGTCCAGCAGGACGCCGTACCGCTCGGCCAGGCCGAACAGCAGGTCGAACTGCTCGCGGCCGTCCGGGCCGCCGCCGTCGAACCCGGCCGGGTCGATGCCGCCGACCGCGTCCACCAGGTGCTCGCGGGCCGCCTCGGTGAGCAGTTCGGCCGCGCCCGGGGTGCGCAGCACGCCGTGCTGCGGGAACGCCACCGACTGCACGTCCAGCTTCCCGGCCAGCCGCTCGGCGGCCTCCCGCAGGCCGGTGGCCCCGGCCAGGCCGTACGCGGGGGCGACGTCCACGTGCGCGCGCACGGCCCGGGTGCCGCGGGTCACCGCGTGGGCGAGCAGGCGGTGGGCGCGCTCGCCGATCGGGGCGCGCTGGTGCGCGTACAGCTCGACGTCGGCGGCCACGTACTCCGGCAGGCCGTGCGCCGGGCGGCGGCTGTACCAGGGCTCGCCCCAGCCGGTCTTGTCCGGGTGGACGTGCGCGTCCACCAGCGTCGGCAGCGCGATCCGGCCGCCGCCCTCGACGACGGCGGACGGTTCGGCGCCCGGCGGGAGCCCGGCCGCCAGGACGCCGTCCACGGCGACCAGGTCGGTGGCCGGGCCGCCGAGCGGGCGGACCTGGCGGAACAGCGTGACGTGCATGGTGTCGCTCCCGGGGCGGTGCTGAGGGCTCGCTCTGACAAGTACCGGAACCATTCGAACCGCTTCCGGATGATCAGTCAACTCGCCTGTGGCACAAGCGAGTTGAAGCTTCCGGCTGCCCGCGCGGAAAAAACCTCCGGCGGAGGCGAACCGCCGGGCCCGCCGGGGGCGATCAGGGAGTGTGGGCAGTGAGCGAGAGCGGTCCGAGGAGCACGCCGTGCTGCTGGCCGCGGTGGCGGACGGCGACCGCGGCGCCTTCGAGGCGCTGCACCGCCACTACGCGCCGTGGCTGACGGCCCGGCTCCGGCAGCGCTGCCCCGACCACGGGCTGGTGGACGACGTCGTCCAGGAGGCGTTCCTCAGCGTGTGGCGCGGGGCGCACCGCTACCGGCGGCAGGCGGACGCGGACGTCGCGGGCTGGCTGTGGCGGATCTGCGCCCGGCGGCTGGCCGACGCGTCGCGCCGGCACGGGGCCCGGCAGCGGCTGCAGGCGGTGCTGGTGCGGCTGCGCGGGCGGGAGGAGCGGGCGCGTTCCGCCGAGGACCTCGTGCTGGACGGGCTGGCGCACGGCGAACTCGGCGCCGCCGTCGAGCGGTTGCCCGCCGAGCTGCGGGCGGTGCTGGCCGCCACGGTGCTGGACGGACTGACCACCAAGGAGGCGTCGGACGTGCTCGACATCCCGGAGGGCACGGTCAAGTCCCGTGCCAGCAGGGCCCGTCGGCGACTGCGCGAGGAACTGGCGTGAGCGCCCGGCGGGAAGCCGCGGCGGAGCACCCGGACCCCGGCCTGCTCACGGCGTACGCGCGGGCCGGGCTGCCGGCCGGGCTGACGGCCGGGCGGCGCGACGCGGTGGAGCGGCACCTCGACGGGTGCGCGCACTGCCGGGACGCGCTGGCGGGGGCCCTCCCCGCCGACGAGGCGGACACCCGGTGGCGGCGGCTGTCCGCGGCACTGGACCGGGCGCTGGACGAGCCGTCGCGCAGCCCGGCCGAACGGCTGCTGCTGCGGCTCGGCGTGCCCGAGTACCTGGCCCGGCTGGCCGCGGCGACCCCGGTGCTGCGGCGCTCCTGGCTGCTGGCCTCCGCCGTCACCCTGCTGTTCGCCGCGCTGGCGGCACGCCTCTCGCCGGGCGTCTCGGCGACCGCGCTGCTGCTGGTGGCGCCGCTGGTGCCGGTGGCGGGCGTGGCGCTGTCGTACGGGCCGGCCTTCGACCCGCTGTACGAGTTCGCGCTGGTGGCGCCGCTGGGCGCGCTGCGACTGGTGCTCTACCGGACGGCGGTGGTGCTGCTGGTCGGGACGCTGCTGGCGGTGCCGGTGGCGCTGGCCGCACCCGCCCGCGGGCTCGCGCTGTTCGGCTGGCTGCTGCCCTCGCTCGCCGTCACCGCGCTGACCCTCGCCCTGGCCGCCCGGCTGGGCCCGGCCCGCGCGGCACGGACGGCGGGCGTGGGCTGGCTCGCCGTGGTCGCACTGGCGGCCCGCGGCGGCGCCGCCGGCTCGCTGCTGCTGACCGGCCCCGGGCAGGGCGCGGCGCTGCTGGCGGCACTGCTGGGCGCGGGGCTGGTGGCGGCGGGGCGGCACCGGTTCGGCCAACTGCCGCGCGGGGCGGCGCGGTGAGGGCGGCGGGGGGTTCGGAGCGGGAGCAGGGCCGGGATCGGGAGCGTCGGAGGGGGAGCGCGGTGGCGGAGCACACGGTGGACGTCCGGGAGGTGTCGGTGAGCCACCGGGGCCGGCCGGCGCTGGACGGGGTGTCGTTCCGGCTGGAACCGGGCGTGACCGGGCTGCTGGGGCCGAACGGGGCGGGCAAGACCACCCTGCTGCGGGTGCTGGCCACCGCGGTGCCCGCCGACCGGGGCGCGCTGAGCGTGCTGGGCCACGACCCGGCGACGGTGCCCGGCCGGCTCGCGGTGCGCCGCCGGCTCGGCTACCTGCCGCAGCACCCCGGCTTCCACCCGCACTTCACCGCCCTGGAGTTCGTCGACTACGTGGCGATCCTCAAGGAGCTGACCGACCGCCGGGCCCGGCGCGCCGAGGCGCTGCGGGTGCTGGCGGCGGTCGGCCTGACCGAGCAGCGCGGCCGGCGGATCAAGGCGCTGTCCGGCGGCATGCGCCAGCGCGTCGCCCTGGCCGCCGCGCTGGTGGGCGATCCGGAACTGCTGGTGCTGGACGAGCCGACGGTCGGACTCGACCCCGAACAGCGCCTGCGCTTCCGGGAGTTGATCGCCGACCTGGGCGAGGACCGGACCGTCCTGCTGTCCACCCACCAGACCGAGGACGTCGCCGCGCTGTGCCGCCGGGTCGTCGTGCTGGACCGCGGCACCGTCCGGTTCGAGGGGCTGCCCGCCGGACTGGCCGCCGTCGCGGCCGGCCGGGTCTGGTCCAGCACGGCCAAGGACCCGTCCGCGCTGGCCGGTTGGCGCACCGCCGACGGCAGCTACCGCAGCATCGGCGACCCGCCGCCCGGCGCCGAACCGCTCGCCCCCACCCTGGAGGACGGCTACCTGCTGCTGCTCGACGGCACCCGGCCCGCGGACGGCACCCGGCGTCCGGACGGCACCCGCCCGGGGAGCCCCCGGTGAGCCCCGCCGCCGCGGCCGTCCGCGCGCTGGCCCGGGTCGAGGCCGTCCGGCTGCTGCGGCACCCGGCGGTGCTCGCCGCCGGGGCGCTGTACGCGGTGCTGTGGGCCCGCGACCTGCCCGGCGGGGACGCCGCGCACCGCTTCCCCGTGCTGCCCGGGGACGTCTCCTGGTCGGTGCACCTGCCACTGCTGCTGCTCGCCGCCGGGGTGCTGCTGGCCGCCCACCAGGGCGTGCTGCGCGCGCACCGGGACGGCACCGGGCCGCTGTTCGACGTCCTGCTGCTGGGGAGGGACCGGCGCACCGCCGCCCACCTGCTGGCGCTGCTGCCGGTGACGGCGCTCGCCGCGCTGCTCACGGCGGTCCGGGCCGGCTACCTGGCGGCCCGGCCGGGCGCGGCGGGCACGCTGTCCTGGTGGGAGCTGCCCGCCGGGCCGCTGTGCGTGCCGCTGGCCGGGGCCGTCGGCGTGCTGCTGGCCCGGACCGCGCACGCCGCGGTGCTCGCCCCGGTGGCCGTGGCGGGCCTGGGCGTGCTGACCGTCGCGGCCGCCGTCGACCCGGCGCCCGCCTGGCACCGGCTGGTCCCGCTGCCGCTGGCGGACGAGACGGCCGCGCCGCTGCCCGCCGCGCTCGCCGACCGCCCGGACGCCGCGCACCTGCTCTGGCTGGCCGCGCTGACGGCACTGGCGGCCGGGTGCGCGCTCGGCCGGCGGGCCCGCCCGGTGGCGGCGTGCGCGCTGGCGGTGGCGCTGGCGGCCGGGGCACTGCACCTGCGCGGCCCGTCGGGGGCGGTGGCCGAGCGGCGCGCCGCGTACACCGCGCACCCGGCCGCGTACCAGCACTGCACCACCCTGGGCGCGGTCACCACCTGCGCGTTCCCCGGTTTCGAGGCGTGGACGGGGCAGTGGCGGGCGGTCGCGGAGGGCGTGCTGCGGTACGCGCCGCCGCCGGTCGCGCAGGCCCGCTACACCGTCCGGCAGCGGATCCTGCCCGCCGCGCCGGGCGGCAACGGGGCTCCGCTGCCCGCGAGTTGGGCCGAGGACGACGCGGCGGCCGGCACTCCGGAGGCGGTCGGCGTCGGCACCGACTGGTCGGCGGGCACCGCGGCCGGGGAACGCCGGGGCGACGCTGTCGCCGAGTACGCCACCGGCTTCGCGTACCGGGCCGTCACCGGCCGGGTGCCCGGCGGGCCGGGGACCACCACGGTGTGCGGGGCGCGCGCCGTCCTGGTGCTCTGGCTGGCGGGCAGCGCCACCCCCGGGGCCCGCGACGCGCTGCGCTCCGTCCGCGGGCGGACGTCCGGCGCGCTGTCCTTCCCGCTGCTGGGCACCTCCGCGGCCGGGCTCTCCTTCGACCCGCGGGCGGCCCGGGTGGCGTTCGAGCTGATCGGCGCCCGCCCGCCCGTGGACGCCGCCGCGCACTGGGCGGAGCTCGCCGCACCGGACACCGGCGTGGAGCGGGCCGCCGAACTCCTCGGCGTCCAGGCCCCGCCCGCCGTCCCCGCCGAGGAACGGACCGCCGGATGCTGACCGGCCGCGCACCCGCGCCACGGTTCGAACCGCGCCGGTCCGCGCCGTCGGCGGCCGCGCTGCTGGTCCCCGCGCTGCGGCTGGCGCCCCGCGGTCCGCTGCTGGCGGCCGCGTTGCTCGCGCTGCTGCCCGCGGCCGGGCCGGTGGCCCTGGGAGCCGCCCTGGGGCTGCCGGACGCGGCGCTGCTGGCCCGGACGGCGGCGGTCGCGGTGGCGCTCGCCGCGGGCTGCGGCTGGGACGACCCGGCGGCGCAGACCACCGCCGTCCTGCCGGTGCCGGTGGCGCGGTGGCGGGCGGTGCGGGCGCTGCCGGTGCTGGCGGCCGGGGCCGGGCTGTGGACGGCCGGGGCGGCGCTGGCCCGGACCGCGCTGCCGGCCGGGGTGCGCGGCGACTTCCCGTGGGGCGGGCTGGTGCTGGAGGCGGCGGCGCTGACGGTGCTGGCGCTGCTGCTGGCCGCGGCCGGGCTGCACCGCACCGGGGGCCGGCACGGGGCGGTGGCGGCCGCGCCGGGCGTCCTGCTGGCGGCGGCCGCGGCGGCGCTGCTGGGACTGTTCCCGCCGCCCGGGGACCAGGGCTGGGACGCCGCGCACCGCTGCTGGGCGGGCGTCCTGTCGGCGGGCGCGGGGTGGCTGCTCGGAGGGCTGCTGGGAGGGCTGCTCGGGGGGCCGTCGGGCCGGCTGCGGGCCGCTGTCGCCCGCCCGGCGCGCGGCGGCCGCGTGGAAGCGCTCCCAAGAAAGGTCCGTACGCGTCTTCTGCGCAGGTGGTGAATCGAAGTACAAAGGAGGCAGCGGAAGTTCGGGCTGTGGGGGCCGGAACGTCCGCACCCGGGGCGGCCCGGGCGGTGCGTGGGGGTACTGCCTGGGCCGCCGGGTTCGCCCGTCCGGGTTCCGGGCGTTCCACAATGGACGGCATGAGCGTGTACGAGGACGGACTCCCCGAGGTGGCCCGACTGCTGGCGGGCGGCGGCGTGGTGGTGCTGAGCGGGGCCGGGCTGTCCACCGAGTCCGGCATCCCGGACTACCGCGGGCCGGACGGCGTGCGCCGCAACCGGGCCCCGATGACGTACCAGGAGTTCGTCGCGGGCGAGGCCGCCCGCCGCCGCTACTGGGCGCGCAGCCACGCCGGCCGCTCGGTGATCGCCCGCGCCCGCCCGAACGCCGGGCACCACGCGGTGGCCCGGCTGCGCGACGCGGGCCGGATCACCGCCGTGATCACCCAGAACGTGGACGGCCTGCACCGCGCCGCCGGCACCGCCGACGCCGTCGAACTGCACGGCGGCCTCGACCGGGTGGTCTGCCTCGACTGCGGCGCCGTCACCCCCCGCGCCGCCCTCGACGAACGCCTCGCCGCCCTCAACCCGTCCTTCCGGGACGCCGGTTCGCGGATCAACCCGGACGGCGACGTCGAACTCCCCGACCACCTGGTCGCCTCGTTCGTCGTCGCCTCCTGCACCTCCTGCGGCGGCGTCCTCAAGCCCGACGTGGTGTTCTTCGGCGAGAGCGTCCCCAAGAGCCGGGTCGAGCACTGCTACCGCCTGGTGGACGACGGCCGCGCCCTACTCGTCCTCGGCTCCTCGCTCGCCGTGATGTCCGGCCTGCGCTTCGTGCGCCACGCCGCGAAGACGGGCAAGCCCGTCGCCATCGTCACCCGCGGCACCACCCGCGCCGACGACCTGGCCGCCGTCCGCCTCGACCGCCCGCTCGGCGAGACCCTGACGGCCCTGGCCGCGCCCTTCACGGAGTAGCGGACGGAGCCCCGCCGGGGGCTCGGGGAACGGCGAGAGGCCCCGCCAGGGGCTCGGGGAACGGCGAGCACGGGTCTGCTGACGGTTCACTGCCGTTGGGCGCATCGGCTTCTGGTTCCGTTTACGGCACGCAGCAGCACGAACCTTCGATGGGCTCCGGCCGTCAGCAGCACGGCCCCGCCGTTCCCCGGGCCCCTGGTGGTGCATGCTTGCTCGTCTGCCGACAGTTCCCCGGGCCCCTGGTGGTGCATGCCCGTCTGCCAACAGTTCCCCGGGCCCCTGGTGGGTGCATACTTGCCCGTCTGCCGAAGAGTTCCCCGGGCCCCTGGTGGTGCCTCCCGCCGTTCCTACCGCGTGCTCAGGGCCCCGGCCACCACTCGTCGATGCCCGCGACGATGCTTCCCGCGACCGTCCCCAGCAGGGCTCCCGCGACCACGTCGCCCGGGTAGTGGACGCCGGTGTGGACGCGGGAGTAGCCGACCGAGGCGGCCAGCAGGCCCAGGGGTGCCGCGGCCCACGGCAGCCGGGAGGCGACCCCGGTGGCGAAGGCGAAGGCGGACGCGGTGTGCCCGGAGGGGAAGGACGCCGACTCCGGCATCGGCACGTGCCGGGCCTCCGGCACCTTGCCCGCGACCCGGTCCGGCCGCGGACGCCGGGCCAGCGACTTGCCGAGCAGGTTCGCCGTCGCCGAGGCCGTCGCCACCGAGGCCAGCCCGACCAGCGCCGCCCGCCGAGACCGTCCCGGGACGAGGGCCAGCCCGCAGGCCACCGCGATGGAGATCTTCGAGTTGTTCGCGGCCGTGGAGAGCTGCCGCAACCGCAGGTCCAGGGTCGGCGTCGGGGTCGCGGCCACCGCGACGTACACCGCCTCGTCCACCGCCGAAAGATCCGCGACCACGCGCTGTCCGGCCAGCACCCACCGCGTCAACGCCTTCACCGCACACCGCCGTTCGTCTCCGTCCGGCCCGACGCGAGGTGCGCCAGGCGGCTCCATTTCAAGGTCGGCGCCGGGGCCACCGTGCCCGGCCGCTCGCGCGGGACCCGCACCCGCAGCGCGCCGGGGCGGATGGTGCAGCGCACCGGCACGTCCAGTTCCAGGGCCTCGCCGTCCACCGCGACCGGGATGCTCGCCACGTCCGCCGTGACCAGCACCTCGCGGTCGGTCAGCACCGTCACCGCCTCCGCACTCGTACCACGCAGCGCCAGGTCCGCGGCCTGCGCCGCGCCGTCCACCTTCACGCCCAGCACGCCGAGCCGCCCGCGGTCCATCCGGGAGCGCCGTCCCGGGTCGAGCAGGTCGCCCGCGTCGTACGGGTTGTTGCTGACCAGGACGGCCTGCGGGTGCTCCAGCCGCTCGCCGTCCGCCTCGGCGCTCAGTCGCGCGCCCGCGTAGCCGACCAGCAGGTCGGGCAGCATGGCGAGGATCGTGGAGGCTTTCGCTTCCCGGTACTCGGGGTTCTGGACGATCTCCGCGTAGGTGCCGAACGACACGTTGTTGACGAAGGCCCGGCCCGCGACCTCGCCCAGGTCGACCCGCAGTTCCACGCCGTCGGCCAGCGCGTCCAGGCAGCGGGCCGGGTCGTCGCGGTCCAGGCCGAGGTCGAGCGCGAAGTGGTTGCGGGTGCCCGCCGAGACCACCAGGAACGGCAGCCCGTGCCGGGCCGCGACCTGGGCGACCAGCGCCTGGGTGCCGTCGCCGCCCGCCGCGCCCAGCAGGTCCGCGCCGTCCGCGACGGCCCGCTCGGCCAGCTCCACCACGTCCTGGTGCGCGTCCGGGTCGAGCAGGACGACCTCCGCACCGAGTTCACGGGCCCGCTCCGCCAGCCGGAACCGCTCCACCTTCCCGCCGCCGGACTTCGGGTTCATGATCAGGACGGCCTTGCGCGGCGGGTCGACCTCCCGCTCCGGCATCCGCTCGGTCCGCTGCGCCGAACGCAGCGCCGCCCGGGCCAGCCACATCCCGACCGCCCACAGCGCCACCGCGCCCAGCACCCACGGCCACGTCCCGCCGCCGACGTACAGCGCCACCGCGCCCGCCGGGGCCGCCAGCGCCAGCAGCACCCCCAGCCAGCGCAGCGGCCCGCGCCGCGACAGCGCCCACCACCCGCCGACCGCCATCAGCGCCAGCGCGGCCACCCCGACCGCCACCACCAGCGCCCCGCGCAGCCCCGCCCCGGCGGCGAGCAGCAGCACCGCCGCCAGCCCGCAGCCGATCGCCGCCCGCGCCAGCCACACCGTCCTCGCCGGCCGCACCACCCTCGCCGCCTCTCCCATCCGTCGACGTTAACGCCCTGTCAGCTACCCCGCCCGGCGTGCGGCATCCCTGCGGGTGAGCCCGCGGTGGAACCCGCGGCGAAACGTGCGGCGGACGGCGGGCGGCGGGCCGGAGCGGTGCGGCGGGCTTCCGCGGGC
>NZ_JBHUWH010000106.1:0-19823 GCF_042670125.1 Kitasatospora sp. NPDC057198
CGGCCGGGCGCCGCGCGGGACGCGGTCGGCGCGGTAGGCGGTCAGACGGACGGCGGTCAGATGGACGGCGGGATGTACAGGCAGGGGACGGGCCGCGGGTGCGCCGGGTCGAGCGCGTTCAGCACGTCGGTGAGCGCGATCGGGTCGAACGCGACCCGGACGTGCCCGGCGAAGTCCAGGGCGCACTGGTCCTGCAGCACGATGTTGGTGACGTCCGGACCGGAGAGCTGCTGGCTGGTGTACGGCGTGGCGACGAGGTCGTACCGGGTGGAGACCACCGTGTAGGAGACGCCCGGGACGGTGTCGCCGCCGGCGTTCAGGTTGGTCATGAAGGGGGAGCCGTCGGCCTGGTCGACGCAGGCGTCGCAGACCGTGCCGAAGAGGAAGTTGGAGAAGCCGAGCGTCCCCAGCGCATCCTCCAGGGTGGTGAGGCCGTCGAGCGTGGTGCCGTGGTTGGAGGGCGCCAGGCCGACCAGGGCGTTGACCTTCGGCGCGCCGCCGAGGAACTTCAGGTAGTAGCGCGGCATCATGCCGCCCTGCGAGTGGCCGACCAGGTCGACCTTGGCCGCGCCGGTGGCGGCCAGCACCCGGTCGATGAAGGCGGCGAGTTCGGCCGCCGAGTTGGCGACCGGGCCGACCGACTTGATCGGGCTGCCGGTCAGGCCGTTGTCGCCGTAGTTGATCGCGAAGACGCAGTACCCGTTGTTCTTCAGCAGCGGGGCGAGCGAGTCCCAGTTGAACCTGGCGTTCTCGAAGGTGCCGGGCACCAGGACGACCGGGCGGGGGTGCGCGGCGCTCGGCCGGCAGGTCCAGTCGTCGGCGCCGGGCGGCGCGGAGTTCGGCGCCAGGATGGACGGGGCCGCGCCCGCCGCGATGACGTACGGGACGGGCAGGGCGGCCGCGGACGCCGGGGCGGCGGTGGCCATCGCCAGGGCGGGCAGGACGGCCGCACAGCCGATCAGGGCCCGGGTGGAGCGGCGGCGCAGCGCGGCGCCGATGCGTGTTCCGAGAGGCATGGGGCTCCTTGTCGAGGATCCGCCGGGCCCCGCAGTGAGGGGACTGCACGGGAGGGTGGCCCCGGCGGTTGCCACTCATCGTCGGGAGCGGCGCGGCGGCCCGACAGGTTCCGGCGCCGGTTCTGTTCGTCGGGCACAACGCGTCGGCGGCGGGTTGTGCCCGCGTCCATCCGGGAGGGGTCAGGGGGTGCCGGCGGGGGCGGCGGACGGTACGCGGCGCACCCCCGAACCTGCGGCGGGCCCTAGGGTGGGCGCGTTTCGCCCTCACCACCTCCGGAGGATCCCGTGCTGCAGCTCCGTCTGATCGTCCCCGCCGACCTGCGCGAGGAGGTCGTGGAACGGCTCGACGCCTGCGCGGGGGTCGCCCACGTGGTGGTGCTGCCGGGCGGGGCGGTGCGGCCCGCGGGGGACGTGGTGCTGTGCGACGCAGCACGCGAGTCGGTGGACGAACTGCTGGGCGAGTTGCGGGCGTTGGGCCTTCCCGAGCGCGGGGCGATCAGCATGGACGAGACCGGGTTGACCCTCTCGGCCGCGGCCGACGCGGCGGAGGCGGCGGCCCCGGGCGAGGGTGTGGACGCGCTGGTGTGGGAGGAGGTGGCGGAGGTCGTCCACGACGAGTCGACGCTCAGCGGCGTCTTCCTCGCCCTGCTCGCGGTCGCGACCATGCTGGCGGCCTGCGGCGCCGTGCTGGACAGTGCGATCCTGATCGTCGGCGCGATGGCCGTCGGCCCCGAGTTCGGCCCGCTCGCCGGGCTGTGCGTGGCGCTCGTGCAGCGGCGGCTGCGGCCGGCCCTGCGCTCGCTGCTGGCGCTGGCGGTCGGTTTCACCGTGGCGATGGCGCTCACCGTGGGCTTCTCGCTGCTGATGGACGCGCTGGGCCTGTTCAGCGACGCGAAGTTCGCGGCCGCGCGCCCCAACACCTCGTTCATCTGGCAGCCGGACGCGATGTCGTTCGTCGTCGCGTTCCTGGCGGGCGTCGCCGGGCTGCTCTCGCTGACCTCGGCCAAGGCGTCCGCCCTGGTCGGGGTGGCGATCTCGGTCACCACCGTCCCCGCCGCCGCGAACGCCGCCGTCGCGATCGGCTACGGCGAGTACGCCCAGGGCTGGGGCTCGGCCGTCCAGCTCGCCCTCAACCTGTCGGGCATCGTGCTGGCCGGCGTCCTGACCCTGCTGGTCCAGCAGGGCGCCTGGCACCTGGCCCGCCGCGGACGCCGCACCCGCTGAGCCCGCCGCGGGCCACCGCGCGGCGCCGCACCGCCGCCCCGGCCGGGCACTCGAACGGCACGTCCGGGAGGCACGGGCCGGGAGCTGACCCTACGTTGGCCGTCGAGGGGGATACCCAACGAGAGGTGTGCATTTCGATGGCTGGGAAGTTCGAGCTGTACGTGGACGAGTCGGGCAACCACCGCTTCCGCCTCAAGGCGAGCAACGGCTCGGTCGTGGTGACCGGCGAGCCGGAGGAGTCCCGCGAGCAGTGCCTGAAGAACATCGAGTCGATCCGCAAGCTCGCGCCGTACGCGCAGCTGCTGGAGGCTCCGGCCAACGCCTGACGGCGCCGCCGCACCGGCCGCACCGCGCCCCGACGGGCCGGGGCGCGCCGGGACCGCGAGCCCGTGGCGGACCTTCCGGTCCGGCGCGGGCTCGCCGCCGTTGCGGCGCGGCGGGCCGGGCCTCGGGCATGCTGGCGGGTCGGGCATGCTGGCGGGGAGGACGGCGGACGGACAGGGGGGGGTTGCGGTGAGCGGGCGGGAGATCATGGCGGCGGCGGGGGTGCTGTTCCCCGACGAGGACGGGCGGGTGCTGGTGGTGCGGAACTCGTACCGGGCCAAGCACCCGATCGCGGTGCCCGGCGGCGGCTGGGAGCGGGCGGACCCCTCGCCCCGGCACACCGCCGTCCGGGAGATCCGCGAGGAGCTGGGCGTCACGCCGGTGCTGCGCGAACTCGCCTGCCTGGACTGGTCGCTGGACCACGACCGGCCCCCGATCGCGGCCTTCCTGTACTGGGCCGAGCCGCTGACCGCCGAGCAGCGGGCGGCGGTCCGGCTGGAGGCGGCGGAGCTGGACGCGATGGTCCACCTGTCCGTCGACCTGCTGCTGTCGGCCGTGCCGCCGCTGCTGTCCCGCCGGATGGGCGCCTGCCTGCGGGCACCGCGCTCGGCCGCGCCGCTGGAGCTCGCGGACGGCCTCCCCGTCGGCCACTCCGCCCTGCACCTGCCGCCCCGCCCGGCCCCCGCGTACCTCGGGGCGGCCGCCCTGGAGGGCCTGCTGCCGCCGGGCTCCGGGCGCCAGGCGCCGCCCCCGCCGATGGACAAGCAGACGTACTACGCCAGCCGCCCCAAGGTCCGGGCCAAGGCCCGGATGCTGTTCACCGACCCGGACGGGCGGGTGCTGCTGGTGCGCCTGAAGCCGTGGCGGGGCGAGGCGCCGTGGGTGCTGCCCGGCGGCTCGGTCGAGGCGGACCGGGAGCTGCCCCGGGCGGGCGCCCGCCGGGAGGCCCGGGAGGAACTGGGCTGGGAGCGCGAGCCGGGGCGGCTGCTGGGCATCGACTGGGTGACCGTCCACCCGTGGGACCCGCCGCACCTGTCGCTGGTGTACGACGGCGGGACGGCCGGGCCGGAGCTGCTGGCGACGGTCCGCGTCCAGGAGGAGGAGATCGCCGAGTGGCGGCTGTTCACCCCGCGGGAGGCCGCCCGGGTGCTGACCCCGCCCGCGGCGCGCCGGCTGGCGGCCTGCCTGGCGGTGCGCGCGCTGCCGCCGACCGCCGGTCCGGCCGAGCTGGTGGACGGCGTGCCCCCGCTCGCCGCGCCCTGAACCCGCCGCCCGAGCCCGCCGCCGGGGCCGGCCTCTCCCGTCGCCTCCCGCCCGGCGGTTCGCGGCGGGTACCCGGCCCCCGGCCGGGTATGAATGGGCAGGTGGGGGCGGTGGCCGCCGGTGCGGCACGAGGATCGGGAGGCACGGGATGGCGCGGTCGATCGGGTCCGAACTGGACGGCCGCGCGGTGCGGTCGCTCGGCGGCGGCAACCGGCTGGTGCTGGGCCTGGACGGCGGGCTGCTGCTGACGGTGGAGAACGACTTCCGGCTGCGGCACGGCGCGGAGGTCGAGCACTTCTACCCCGCGCTCGGCCTCTCCCCCACCGGTGCGCTCGGCCGGCTCGCGGACGCCGCCATCACCGCGGCCACCGTCACCCCGGCGGGCGGCCTGCAACTGGCCTTCGACACCGGCCACGTGCTGGCCGTCGCCCCCGACCCGGCCCCCGGCGGCCCGGCCCACCCGTGGCAGCTCTCCTCCCCCGCCGGGCTGCTGTGCACCGGCGGCCCGGACGGCTCGTTCGCCCCCTGAACGCGGCGGGCCGCCCGGCACCCCCGGCCCGGCGGCCGGATGACCGTTACCCAGGTGCGGCGGCCGCCCGGCGCGGTGAACAATGACCGGATGGAACTGCTCGCAAGAGACGTGGACGTCCCAAGTCAGGCCCTGTTCAGGGACGTTGAACCGCTGCTCCGGGCCCTGCGCCCCGCCCTCAGCGGCCCCGGTTTCGCCGCCTTCGCCAGTGAGGCGGCGGGCCAGGGGCTGGTGTTCACCGCCGCGTACGACAACGCACCGTCCGGAAAAGGCCGTTGCGTGGCCGTGGCGACGCACCGGACGCTGGCGACCAGCCGGGGGCGGATCCTGTTCGTCGACGACCTGGTGACCGACCCCGCCCTCCGCTCGGGCGGCGTCGGCGCCTGGCTGATGGGCGAGCTGGAACAGCGGGCGGCCCGCTCCGGCTGCGTGCGCGTGGAGCTGGACTCCGGCGTGGTCAACCAGGGCGCGCACCGCTTCTACCACGCGCGGCGGATGTCGGTGGTGGCCTTCCACTTCTCGCTGGACCTGCCGGGCCACCGCTGAGCCTGCCGGGACACCGCCGGACCGACCGGATCACCGCCGAACCGGCCGGATCACCGCCGGGCTCGCGGACAGAACCCCGTTGCCGTCGGGCGGAACCCCGTTGCCGCCGGACGGAACCCCACTGCCGGTGCCGGCGTCAGTAGGATGACCGGAAATCTCGGTGGGAAATGGGGCAGGGCGTGTTCGGAATCATCAGACCGTGTCGGCACCGGCTGTCGGAGCGGCTGCACGCATCCTGGATGGCCCACCTGTGCGGGCTGTGCCTCGCGCTGCGCGACGACCACGGGCAGCTGGCGCGCACCGCCACCAACTACGACGGCCTGGTGATATCCGTCCTGGTCGAGGCCCAGTCGCCGAAGGCCGCCGACCGCCGCACCGCGGGCCCCTGCCCGCTGCGCGGCATGCGCAGCGCGCCCGTCGCCCAGGGCGAGGGTGCCCGGCTCGCCGCCGCCGTCTCGCTCGCCCTCGCCTCGGTGAAGGTCCGCGACCACGTCCAGGACGGTGACGGCCTCTTCGCCCGCCGTCCCGTCGCCGCCGGCGCCCGCCGCGTCACCCGGCGCTGGGACCGCCAGAGCACCGGCACCGCCGCCGCCCTCGGCTTCGACACCGGCGTCCTGCTGGCTGCCGGCGAGCGCCAGGAGGCCGCCGAACAGGCCGTCACCGCGGGCGGCCCCCTCCTGCTGGCCACCGCGCCCACCGAAGAGGCCACCGCCGCCGCCTTCGCCCACACCGCCACCCTCGCCGGTCGCCCCCACAACGCCCAGGCGCTCGCCGAGGCCGGGCGTCTCTTCGGACGGCTCGCCCACCTGCTCGACGCCGCCGAGGACCGCGCCGACGACGAGGCGCACGGCCTGTGGAACCCCCTCACCGTCACCGGCACCACCCAGGCCGAGGCCGAACGCCTCTGCCGCGACGCCGTCCACGGCATCCGACTCGCCCTCAAGGAAGTCGAGTTCACCGACCGGGCGCTGGCGCACCTGCTGCTGGCGCACGAGACCGGGGAGGCGGTCGACCGGGTCTTCGGACGCCGCGACCACCACCACACCTGCACCACCGCTGCCGCCAACCCCACCGCCACCACCGCCGCCACCGCCGCGTACGGCTCCCCGCCCGGCACGGATCCGGACGCCCCGTCGGTTCCGGACCACCACTCGCACGACCTCGGCAAGCCGAAGCGGCCCCGTTCGCTGATCCCCGGCTGCGCGGTGTGGCTCACCATGGCCTGCACCTGCCAGTTGCTGTGCTGCACCCACGACGACCCGTTCAGCCGGGAGCGGCGCGAGGGCTTCTGCCAGCGCCAGAGCTGCGACTGCGGCGACGGGTGCGACTGCTGCGGCGGGTGCTGCGACTGCTGCGGGGACGACGGGTGCTGCAGCAGTTGCGGCTGCGACGGGTGCGACTGCGGCTGCGACTGCTGACCCCCGGGACCGGTCCCGGCACGGAGGACCCGCGCGGGAACGGCGACGGAAGAACGGCGACGGAAGGGCGGCGAGGATGGCGGATCGACCGGGCTTCAGCGCGGCGGCCGAGTTGGCGGAGTGGGGCGGCTGGCCCGCGCTGCAGGAGCTGGGCGAGTCGGAGGACCCGTTCGAGGTGGCGGCGGTCGGCGGCACCTGGCGTCCGAAGGACCGGCACTTCGGGGTGTTCCTGGACGGCCGGCCGGTGGCCCATGCCGGGTCCGTGGTGGCGCCGGTCGAGGTCGGCGGGCGGCGTTTCGAGGTGGCGGGGATCGGCGGGGTGCTGGTCGCGCCGCACTGGCGCGGCCACGGGCTGGCGCGGGCCGTCGTCACGGCGGCGCTGGACGCGGCGCGGGCCGACGGGCTCGGGATCGCGATGCTGTTCTGCCTGCCGGACCGGGCCCCGCTGTACGCGCACCTGGGGTGGTCGGCGGTGCCGGGCCCGGTGACGGCCGACCAGCCGGAGGGGCCGGAGGCCGTCCGGCTCGGGGCGATGTGGACCGGGTTGGCGCCGGGAGCGCGCTGGCCCGGGGGCGGAGCGGTGCGGCTGCACTCGTTGCCGTTCTGAGCGGGGACGGCCCGGCCCGGGTGCTGGTGCTGGACGCCGCGCCCGGGGAGCTGCTCGACCGGGAGCTCGGACGGCTGCTCGGGCACGGACTGGCGGTGACGCTGAACCTGCGGCGGGTGGCGGAGCCGGACGCGGTGCGCGCCGGGTGGGCGGGGCGGGTGGCGTTCGCGGACTTCGACGCGTTCCGGGCCGACGAGCTGCTGGCGGAGTTCGTCCGGGACGGGCGGGGCTTCGACGCGGTGAAGTCCCGCGGCGGGGTGCCGCTGCGGGAGGCGTTCCTGGCGGCGGCCACCGCCCCGGAGTCGGCTCGTCCGCTGCGGGTGGTCGGGCGGGCGGGCGCGGGCACCGATCACGTCGACCTGGCCGCCGCGGCCCGGCTGGGGGTCGCCGTGACGCACACCCCGGGCTCGAACGCGGACGCGGTCGCCGAGTTCGCGCTGGGGCAGGCGTGGGCGCTGACCCGGCAGCTGGCGCAGCTCAACGCCGCCTCCCACCAAGGGCGTTGGGTCTCCCCCGGGCCCGCCCGGGCGCTGTCCGAGCTGACCTTCGGGATCGCCGGCCTCGGCCTGACCGGCCGCGCCCTGGCCGAACGGGCCGGCGCGCTCGGCGCCCGGGTGCTGGGCTGGTCGCGAACTCCGGTGCGGCTGGCGGGTGTTGAGCAAGTCGCCGACCTGGAGCGGCTGTTGGCCGGCAGCGACGTCCTGTCACTGCACCTGCCGCTGACTCCGGCCACCCGGAACCTGCTCGGGGAGCGCGAGTTGGCCCTGATGCGGCCGGGCGCGCTGCTGCTGAACACGGCCCGCGGCGGCATCGTCGACGAGGCCGCGCTGGCCGCCGCCCTGCGCGACCCCGCCCACCCGCTGTCGGCCGCGGCCGTCGACACCTTCGCCCACGAGCACGCCGCCTTCGCCTCGCCCCTGTTCGGCCTGCCCAACGCCCTGCTCACCCCGCACGTGGCGGGCATGACCCGGCAGGCGATGGAGCGGGCCGCGCTGCGCTGCGCCGACCAGGTCGCGGCGCTGCTGGCGGGGCGCACCGGGGGCGTTCCGCTGGCGCGGGCCTGACGGGGCGCCGGCTCGCGACCGTTGCAGGGCTGTTGCGCCCGGGGTGACCTGGGTCACAGTCACGCCGGGCGGTTCGTGGTCGACTCTCCGAATGGTTCTGATGCGGGCGGTTCGGGTGGGTGTGGGCGTCGTGGTGGCGGCGGGGGCGGTGGTGGGCTGCGGGTCGGTCACCGGGGCCGGGGGCGGCGGGACGGCGGCGGCCTCGGCGTCGGGGAGCGCGGGGCCGTGCGGGGCGGCTCCGACGGCGGCGCCGCAGGGGTGGGCGCGGGACGGGGTGCGGATCGTCGCGGTGAGCGCGGACTGCCTGGAGTACGAGGTGACCAACCGGGGGGCCGAACCGGCCGACGTGTCGGTGTCGTTCGGCTGGTCGGGCAGCGGGGAGCGGCTCTCGGACAACCTCTCGGCGTCGCAGCCGGCGCTGGCCCCGGGGGCGTCGGTGCGCGGGCGGCTCCCGCTGACGGGCGGCGCGGCGCGGCCGGACCTGCCGGTCGGTGTCCTGCCGAGCACCCCGGGCCCGTCCGGTGCGGCCCGGCCGGCCCCGGGGGTGAAGGTGCTGAAGGTGCGCAGCGTGCCGACGGCCGAGGCGCCCTCGGAGGGCGGGGCGTGCCCGCCGTCGGGGGTGCGGGTGTACGCGGACCGGGGGGACGCGGCGATGGGGCTGCGGGCGGTGGGGCTGCACCTGGAGAACTGCGGGACGCGGGACGTGGTGCTGGACGGCTTCCCGCAGGTGCAGGTGCTGGACGAGGCGCACGCCCCGGTGCCGTCGGTGCGGGTGCTGGAGGGGAACTCGGCGATCTCGACCGGGACGGCCACCGGGCGGGCGCCGCGCCGCTTCACCGTCCCGCCGGGCGGGAAGGCGAACGCCGCCCTGGTGTGGCGCAACACGAACGACGCCTCGTCCGACCCGGTGAACGCCCCGTACGTGCGGGTGCGGGCCACGCCGGACGCGGCGGCCGTGATGGTGACGCCGGAGCTGGACCTGGGCACGACGGGGCAGTTGGGCGTCGCGGCCTGGGCGCCGGAGGGGTCCTGACCGCCCCGGCCCCGGCCGGTGGGTGTCAGCCGACGTGGACCCGGGGTCGGCGGCCCCGGTCGGGTTCGGCCTCGCGGAGCACCTCGCGGGTGACGGGGGCGACCTCGCCCTGCCCGAACAGGAAGAAGCGCAGGAACTGGGCGAACGGGCTGCCCTCGGTCCACTCGAAGTAGATGTGCGGCAGTTCGCCGGTGGTGTCGCGCACGTGCAGCAGTATCGCGGCGAGCGCGTTCGGGATGCTGGAGTGCTCCAGGGTGAGCACCCGGTAGCGGTCGTGCAGGACTTCGCCGCGCACGTGCAGTTCGGCCTCGAAGTCGGACGGGTCCAGGACGGTGACCTCGACGAAGACCAGGTCGTCCTCGACCGGGATGTCGTTGTCGGCGCGGATCTGGTGCACCTTGTCGCGGTACTCGGCGAGGTCGCGGCCGGCCGGTTCGTTGGCGATGAAGCGGATCGTGCGGTGCGCGGTGTCGCGCACGAAGCGTTCCGCGACCTCGTCCAACCGCACCTCGGTGACCCGCAGTTCGAAGGCGCGGGCGAGCCGGGAGGCGAGCGAGACCAGCACGATGCCGGCGATGAAGCAGGCGCCGATCTTCACGCCGTCGGGGCGTTCGGCGATGTTGATCGCGGTGGTGTAGAGGAAGACCGCGGCGATCACCGCGAAGCCGACGGTCCAGCCGCGCTGGCGGGCGGCGCGGGCGGCGATGGTGACGGCGATCGCCGCGGAGGTGATCAGGACGAGCACGCCGGTGGCGTACGCGCCGCCCTGCTTGTCCACGTTGGCGTCGAACAGCCAGGTGACCAGGAAGGCGATCGCGGTGAGCACCAGCACCATCGGGCGCACCGCGCGGGCCCAGTGCGGGGCCATGCCGTAGCGGGGCAGGTAGCGGGGCATCAGGTTGAGCAGGCCGGCCATCGCGGAGGCGCCGGCGAACCACAGGATGGCGATGGTGGACAGGTCGTAGACCGAGCCGAAGGCGCCGCCGAGGTAGTGGTGGGCGAGGTAGTGGTGGGCCAGGTAGGCCAGGGCGCGGCCGTTGGCGGGGCCGCCGGGCTGGAAGTCGTCGGCGGGGATCAGCAGGGTGGTGATGAAGCTGGTGGCGATCAGGAAGCAGCTCATGATGACGGCGGCGGTGGTGAGCAGTTTGCGGGCGCCGCGGATGCGTCCGGTGGGGCGCTGCTCGGTGTCGTCCGGGTCGCCCTCGATGTGCGGCATGACGGCGACGCCGGTCTCGAAGCCGGACAGGCCGAGGGCGAGCTTGGGGAAGACCACCAGGGCGACGCCGATCATCGCGACCGGGTTGCCGTGCTCCAGGGTGAGGGCGTGCGTCCAGTCGGTGATCAGGGACGGCGCGGTGACCACGTGCCACAGGCCGACGGCGACCACCACCACGTTCAGCGCCAGGTAGACGCCGACCAGGACGACCGCGACGCCGATGGCCTCGCTGAAGCCCTTGAGGAAGACCGCGCCGAGGGCGGCGACCAGCAGCAGGGTGATCAGCACCTGGTGGCCGCCGAGCGCGCCGCGCAGGTGCGGGTTCTCCACCAGGTGGGCGGTGGCGTCGGCGGCGGAGAGCGTGATGGTGATCAGGAAGTCGGTGGCGGCGAAGCCGAGCAGGGCGAGGACGAACAGCTTGCCCTTCCAGAACGACAGCAGCCGCTCCAGCATGGCGATCGAGCCCTCGCCGTGCGGGCTCTCCCGGGCGACCCGGCGGTAGACCGGCAGCGCGCCGAACAGGGTGACCAGCACCAGCACGACGGTGGCGACCGGGGAGAGCAGTCCGGCGGCGAGCGCGGCGATGCCGGGCTGGTAGCCGAGGGTGGAGAAGTAGTCCAGGCCGGTCAGGCACATCACCTTCCACCAGCGCTGGCCGTGCTGCTGGTCGGTGGCCTGGGCGTGCGGGCCGGGGTGCTGCTTGGCCATGTCGGACAGGCCCCCGAGCAGCCAGGCACGGAGCCGCTGCCGGGCCGTCCCGGCGTCCGCGGGAACGGGGTCGACCACTGTGCTTGCTCCTGTCGGAAGGCCGGACGCCCCGGGCCGCCGGACGCTCCGGCCCACCGGGCGAACTCCCACGTCAATGTAGGTCACGTCCACCGCCGTCCGGGGCAGGCTGGAGCGTAGCCCCACCCTTTGGCCCAGCGGCGCACCGGTCCCCGGGGGTTGACGGACCCTTGGGGCGGGATTGGCGTACGGTTTGCCCCCGCCGCTCGACTTGTGACGGTTCGCCCGTTTCGGGACCATCGGCCCGTCGGGCGGGACCGCCCGGCCCTATCCGCGCGCCGCGCGGCTTCGACACGCTGCCAACGGCGCGACCGCCCACGGGGGGCCGGTCGCACCGCCGAGGAGAGGAATCCGCGCGTGCCCCACCCGCGCCGCCCGTCCGTGCGCCCGCCGACCCGCCGCCGGCTCGACCGCCGTCAGCAGGCGCACCACCGGCGGGGCCGGGGCGCGCGGTGCAACCCGCTCCGCCGCGGGGTGGACCGGGCCCGGCGGCGGGCGGTCGCCCTGGCGTGCTGCACCTCGGCGGCGGGCCTGGTCGCCGGTGCGGCGGCGGCCGGGTGCGTCCCGGCGCGGTTCCTGCCGTCCTGGCTGTTCCCGGTCGGCCTGGCGGCGGCCCCGTACGGGGCGGTGGACCGGGCGCTGCTGGGGCTGCTGCTGTTCGGGGCGGTGGCGTTCGGCGGGGTGTGCGGGCTGCGCTGGCGGCTGCGGGTGCTGGAGCGGCGGGCGGCGGACTCCTGGGAGCGCTCCTGGCGGCGGGTGGAGCCGCTCTGGTCGGGGCGGGCGCTGCCCTGGTCGGACGGCGGGGCCGGGGAGCGCTGAGCCGGTCGGAACCGGCGGCGGTTCGAGCACGTCCGGGCGGAAAGTGTCAAGGGCCGGTCGGGGCCGTGCCGGGGACCGGCCGGGACCCGGTACGGAGCGAGGTCGGGGGCGGGTGGCCCTGTCGGTGGGCGGGTGGGGTTTGGCAGACTGCCGGGTGTAGGGGTCCGCGAGGAGGAGTTGCTGCCATGTCCGAGGGTTCGGCGCCGATCAGGGTTTTCCTGCTGGACGACCACGAGGTGGTCCGCCGCGGGGTGCACGACCTGCTGGACTCGGAACCGGACCTCCAGGTGGTCGGCGAGGCCGGGACGGTCGAGCAGGCGCTGGCCCGGGTGCCCGCGCTGCGCCCGGACGTCGCGGTGCTGGACATGCGGCTGCCGGACGGCGACGGCGTGACGGTCTGCCGGGAGCTGCGCTCGCGGATGCCGCAGCTGGCCTGCCTGATGCTCACCTCCTTCGACGACGAGGAGGCGCTGCTCGACTCGATCATGGCGGGCGCGGCGGGCTACGTGCTCAAGCAGATCAGCGGCACCGACCTGGTCACCGCGATCCGCACCGTCGCCTCCGGGCAGTCGATGCTCGACCCGGGCGCGGCGACCCGGCTGATGGCCCGGCTGCGCGGCGACGCGCCCGCGCCCGCGCCGGAGTTCCCGCAGCTGACCGACCGGGAGCGGGAGATCCTGGCGCTGATCGGCGAGGGGCTCACCAACCGGCAGATCGGCGAGCGGGTGTTCCTGGCCGAGAAGACCGTCAAGAACCACATCTCCCGGCTGCTGGCCAAGCTCGGCGTGGAACGCCGCGTGCAGGCCGCGGTGATCGCCACCCAGACCCTGGCCGCCCAGCCCGGCGGCTCGGAGCGGGGGTTCTGAGCGGGGGTTCTGAGCGGAGGGCTCCGGGCCGGGACCTGGGTCCCGCGTCCTCGTCGGGGGTGCTCGGCGCAGGCGGACGGGCGGGAGGGGGCCGGGCCTCAGGGGCCCGGGGTGATCCGGGTGCCCCATCTGGCCTCGTACCCCGCGTCCACCATGGCGGCCAGGGCGTCCTGCCCGGCTTCGCGCAGTGCCCTGGCGATGGCGAGGCACTCGGTGTTGGGGCGGCGCACCGGGACGCGGAGGGCGATCTCACGGGCGAGACGGCTGCGGCCCGTCTCCCGGTAGGTGGCGAGCAGTTCCGTGAGCAGCGCCGCGGGCCAGGTCCGAGCCGCCGCCTCCGCCCAGGCGTCGGACTGGTAGCCGTGGCCGTGGCGGGCCGACATCCGCGCGGGGGGCGGGAGTTCGCCGACCGCCTGCCGGTCGCGGATCCACCGCACGTACTCCTCCTCCGTGGCGTACGGGCCGGGGGCCCGCACGGCAGGCGCCCCGGCCGGTCCCCCGGGCGCCTTCACCGCCGCCCACAGCGCCCGCTCCCGATTGGTGCCCCGGCGCAGGGCTTCGGTGATCCGGTGCTCACCGGCCCGGTCGAGGGCGGTCAGCACCGCGGCCCGGTCCGCCGGGTTCCGCTTCCAGACCCCTTCGAGCAGCGCGTGCAGCCACACGTACTGGCGGGCCGTCCGCATGCCGGCGACCAGGACGGGCACTTCGGCGGGCTCCCGGCGCACCAGCAGGCCCTGGACGATCGCGTCGGCGACCCGGCTCCGCCCGATCCGGTCGTACCCGAGGAGCACTTCCCAGAGCTGGTCCGCCGGCCACGCCCCGGCGACCGCGTCCACCCAGGCCCGGGACGGCCGGCCGGCGGTGGACAGGACGGTCGGCAGGTCCGCCGCCCTCGGGAGCCCGCCCCGGGCCGCCAGGGAGCGGATCAGGGCGGCGTGCTCCGCCTCCCCTCCGGCGCGGGTCGCCTCGGCCAGCTCCGCGAAGCCGGGTGCGGGAACGACGGGGGACCGCCTGCCCGCCGGGGGCGGGGGCAGAGTCGGGGCCGGGGAGCGCTTCTCCTCCGCCGGGGCGGGCGCGGGGGGCGGGGTGGTGGCCGGGGTGGTGGCCGGGGTGGGAGGCGAGGCGGGGGCCGGGGCGGGCGCGAGCGCCTGGGCGGGGGCCGGGGGACGCTTCTCCTCCGCCGGGTACAGGCCCGGGAACACGGCCGACTCCAGCGGGTCGTGCCGGAACGCGTCCCGGTTCAGGCTCAGGGCCTCGGCGAGCGTGCGTTCCCCGGCGGAGTCGAGCGCGGCCCGGGTCGCCTCGACGTAGGGCGCGCCGCGGCGCCGGACCGCACCGAACAGCATGACGATCCGCTGGATCTGCCTGGCGGTGCGCAACCCGGAGAGCACGGCGGGGAGTTCGGCGGGGTCGCGGTGTTCCGGGACGCTGCGGATGATCCGGCTGGCGAGGTCGTTGCGCCCGCCGCGCTGGTACAGGTCGAGCAGCGTTCCGATCCGGTCCGCGGGCCAGACCCGGGCCACCGCGTTCACCCAGGCGTCGGACCGGTGGCTGCGGACCAGGCGGTCCAACTCCGTCTTCGGCCTGGCGAGTCGGCCGGCGGCGTCCAGTGCGCGGATCCACTCCGCGTACTCCGCCTCCCCCGCGCCGGTACCCGGCGCCCGGAGGGTGGCGGGCACCCGCGCGGGCCCGGACCAGGGCCGGGGCTGGGTCTGGGGCTCGGGCCGGGATGCGGGCACGGGCGGGGGCGCGGGCTGGGACTGGGGCTCGGGCCGGGACGCGGGCACGGGCACGGGCTCGGGCTCGGGCTCGGGCCGGGATGCCGGCGGGGCGGGCTGCTTGGTGCGGAAGGCGTCGAACAGGGCCGACAGCCCGCTGCGCCGTCTCGGGACGGGCTGTTCGGGGCGGGCCGTTGCGAACCGGGCCGACAGGGCGTCGAG
Organism: Kitasatospora sp. NPDC057198; assembly: GCF_042670125.1. Lineage (NCBI taxonomy): Bacteria > Bacillati > Actinomycetota > Actinomycetes > Kitasatosporales > Streptomycetaceae > Kitasatospora > Kitasatospora sp. NPDC057198. Next base: position 14,652 of record NZ_JBHUWH010000106.1, read on the forward strand.
CCGGTCGCGCTGACCGGCTTCGCTCATCCCCGCGAACAGGGCGGGGAGTTCGGCGGGGTCGCGCTGTGCCGCCGCAAGGTGGGCGACGCGGTCGGCGAGGGCGGGCTGTCCGGCGGCGTCGTACGCGCCGAGCAGGGCGGCGAGTTCGGGGGCGGGCCAGGACCGGGCGGCGGCGGCGATCCAGGGATCGGTGCGGTACTTCGCCTCGCCGAGGCCCAACTCCCGCAGGATCAGCGGCAGTCGGCCGTCGGCGGCCGAGGCGCGGATCAGGGCCGCGTACTCGTCCTCCCCCGGCTCCGGGCGCGCGGCGGTGTCCAGGACCGTCACGGGGGCGGTGGGGGTGCGCGGCCGGGGCACGTCCCGCTCGGTGGGGGTGCGGACCGGGGCGGTCGGCGTGGCCGGAGCGGTCGGCGTAACCGGGGCGGTCGGGGCGGTGCGCAGGGGGCGGAGGCGGGCGGCGACCTCGGCGGCGGACCCGGGACGCTGACCGGGGTCCTTGGCGAGCAGGTCGAGGATCAGGCGGTCGAGTTCCGGGGGGACGGGCCCGGGGGCCTCGGGGCCGGCGGGGCGGGCGGGTTCGGTGACGTGGCGCATCATCAGGGCGGCGGGTGCTCCGGTGCCGAACGGCGGCCGCCCGGTGAGGAGTTCGAAGATCACGCAGCCGAGCGAGTACAGGTCGCCGCGGTGGTCGCCGGAGCGGCCGTGGAAGCGCTCGGGCGGCATGTACGCCGTGGTGCCCATCACGCGGCTGTGCGAGTCGCTGAGGCCCTCGACGTATTTGGCGATGCCGAAGTCGAGGACCTTCAGCTTCCCGCCGTCGGTGAGGAAGAGGTTGGCGGGCTTCAGGTCGCGGTGGACGACCTTGGCGGCGTGCGCGAAGCCGAGCGCGTCGCAGAGTTGCAGCGTCCAGTCCACCGAGTCGGCGACCGGCGGCGGGCCGTACCGGCGCAGCCGGACCGCGAGGTCGGTGCCGGTGAGCAGTTCCATCACCAGGTAGCTCGTTCCGTCCGACTCCCGGTCCAGGTCGTGGACGGTGACGATGCCGGGGTGCGCGAGGCCGGCGGACAGCCGGGCCTCGTTGAGGAAGCGTTCGGCGCTCCGGGGGTCGTGGGGCTGGTCGTCGGGCAGCAGTTTGACCGCGATCCGGCGGTGCAGCGTCACGTCCCAGCCGTGCCAGACCTGGCCCATCCCGCCGCGGCCGATCAGCTCGTCCAGGCGGTACCGTCCGGCGAGCACTCTCACTTCGGCCACGCCTGCCTCCCTGGTCTCCCCGACCGGGTCCGAGGGCCCCTCCGCGGACCGGCTTGTCCGGAAACCTACCAGTCGGGGGCGGGCCCTGCGGCGGGGTCGGACGACGGCTCCGGCGGGGTCCGGCCCGCCGGGTTGTCCCCGCCGCTCGTTAGGGTTCCGCCAGGTGGCCGGCCCGGTGGGGCGTCGGCCCGTTCGGTGTCCGGCGCGGGCCGGTCGGTGGTGGTGGAGGGGCGATGCGGCGCTGGGAGCTGGTCGGCGGCGGTTCGGCGAAGTTCTGGGAGGCCGGGGCGGAGGGAGCCTCGGTGCGGGTGCGGTACGGGCGGATCGGCACCGAAGGGCGGCTCCAGGTCAAGGAGTTCGCCGACGCGGCGGCGGCCGGGGCGCACCTGGCGAAGCTGGTCGCGGAGAAGGAGCGCAAGGGGTACCTGGCGGCGGGCGGGGGCGCCGTGCCGGTTACCGCACCTGCCGAACCCGCCGAACCCGCCGAACCTGCCGAGGCTGCCCCCGCCGAGGCGGTGCCGGCCGGGACCGCACCGGCCGCGCCTCCCGCGCTCCCGGACGAGGACGCCTTCGTGCTGCCCGAAGCCTGGCGCCCGCTGGTGGTGCCGCGCCGCCGTGGCGGGGTGCCGCTGCCGCTGCCCGCCGACTGGCCGGTGGTGGACGCGGCGGAGGCGGCCGCGCTGGAGGCCCGGCAGGTGGCCGAGCAGCGCGAGGCGATCGAACGGGTGCTGGCCGCCGAGGGGTCCGAGCCGGAGCCGGTGGCCGCCGTCCGGTCGTACCTGGCCGGGGTGCCGGACGCGGCGGGCCTGGCGACCGTCACGGTGATGGTCCGGCGGCCGGGCCCGTCGGGCTGGCTGACGCGGGAGTTCGAGGGCTGGCGGGCGCGCTTCGGTCTGGGCACGGCGCTGCGGGCCGCGCTGGCGACCCTGGAGGTGGACACCGCCCGGGTGCTGCCGGACCAGTGGGGCGCGAGGGTGGCCGCGCTCGACCTGGAGGCGATGGGGTACCACTCGACGGGGCACCAGTTCCGGCTGCTGGCGGTCGCCCGGCAGGCCCTGGCCGCTATCGACGGACCCGAATACGCTTCCGCGCTCGAGGAGTTGGAGCGGCTGCGGACGACGCCGCTGCGCCGGGCGGTGACCGCGTACCTGGTGCCGGAGCGGCCGGGCTGGGTGAACGAGTGCCTGGCCGAGGCGCCGGGGTACGGGCCGCGGGGCGGCCCGGTGCTGCGCACGCTGCTGCTGCACTCGCTCGGCAGCGCGCAGCAGGTGGAGCGGTTCGGGCCGACGGGCATCGGGGCGTACCTGCACTGGACGCCCCAGTTGGTGGCCACCCTCGCCGACGGGGTGGGGCCGGCCGCCGGGCGGCTGGTCGCGGGCTCGCTGGACTGGCAGGCGGACGGCGATGCGATGCGCCGGTACGCCGAGTACCTGGCCGGGTTCCCGACCGACGAGGCGATGGCCGGGCTGGTCGAGCGGGCGGCCGACAAGCACGTCCGGCCGGCGCTGCTGGTGGCGGCGGAGCGCTATCCGGTGCGGGCGGTGCGCCTGCTGGCGGCGGCGGCGCGGCGGCCAGCGGCAGGGGCCGGGGCGGCCCGGCACCTGCTCAACGGACAGGTGGCGGTGCTGCGTTCGCGGCTGCCGGAGATCCTGCCCCGGTTGAACGCGGAGGACGCGGCGTTCGTGCTGTCCCTGGAGGGCGCGCGGGAGCCGCTGCCCGAGGCCGGTCCGGAACTGCTGCCCCCGCTGCTGGTCGATCCGCCGTGGGAGCGGCGGCGCACCGCCCGCAAGCCGATGGTGCTGACCGGGCTGGACGACGGCGGGGGCCCGGAGCTGCTCTGGCTGGACGGGGAGTTGGAGGAGTTCGCGGACGACTCCGACCGCCGCTGGGGGCTTCCGGCGGAGATCGACTGGGTCTCGGCCGCCCACCGCGCCGAGCTGACCGATTCGGCCTGGCAACGCTGCCGGGTGCTGGCGCAGGGGCCGGCCGAGGTGATGGCCCGATTCCTGGAGTCCTGGCACCCGGACGCGCTGGTGGACGGTGACGAGTCGCTGCTGCGGCCGCTGCTGGCGAAGTACGGCACGGCCGCGCTGCGGCTGCTGCACGGCCCGGCGCTGACCCATCCGGCGCAGACCCTGCCCGCCCTGCTGCCGGTGCGGGACGCGGTCGTGGCGGGTGTGATGGCGGACGCCCTGGTGCGGCTCAAGTCGGTTCAGCCGGTGGCCCGTTCGTGGTTCGCCCGGCACGGGGTGGCGGGTGCGCTGCTGCTGGTGCCGGCGGTGGTCGGCAAGGCTGGGAAGGCCCGGTCGGCGGCGGAGCACGCGCTGCGGCTGGTCGCGGCGGAGCAGGGCGCGGAGGTGCTCTCGGCCGCGGTGGCCGGGCGCTACGGCGGCGGGGTCGCGGCGGCGGTGGCGGACCTGCTGGGCACGGATCCGCTGGAGGCCGCGCTGCCGCCCAAGCTGCCCGTGTTCCCGGCCTGGCTGCCGGTCGGGGCGCTGCCGCAGGTGCTGCTGGCGGACGGCGGCGCGCTGCCCGGACCGGCCGTGCGCAACCTGGTGACGATGCTGCAACTGGGCAAGCCGCGCGAACCGTACCCGGGGCTGGCGGTGGTCGCCCCGGCGCTGCGGGCCGACACGCTGCGGGCGTTCGCCTGGGCGGTGTTCGAGGAGTGGCACCTGGCGGGAACGGCCGGGGCGGACAGCTGGGCGCTGCACGCGCTCGGCGCCCTCGGCGACGACGACACCGCCCGCCGGCTGGCCCCGCTGGTGCGCGAGTGGCCGGGCCAGAGCGCCCACCAGCGCGCGGTGGAGGGCCTGAACGTGCTGGCCGAGATCGGCACGGACGCCGCGCTGGCGCAGTTGCACGGCATCGCACAGCGGGTGAAGTTCAAGGCACTGAAGGCCCGCGCCCAGGAGAAGATCGCCGAGATCGCCGGGACCCTGGGCCTGACCGCCGAGCAGCTCGGCGACCGCCTGGTACCGGACCTGGGCCTGGACGCGGACGGCAGCACCGTCATCGACTACGGCAGCCGGACGTTCACCGTCGGCTTCGACGAGCAACTGCGGCCGTACGTACGGGACTCCGACGGCAGGCGGCGCAAGGACCTGCCCGCGCCCGGCGCGAAGGACGACGCCGAGCTCGCCGCGGCCGAACGCAGGCGCTTCGCCGCCCTGAAGAAGGACGTCCGCGCCCTCGCCACCGACCAGAGCGCCCGCCTGGAAACCGCCATGATCACCCAACGGCCCTGGAGCGCAGGCGAGTTCACCGACCTACTGGCCGGCCACCCGCTGCTCGGCCACCTGGTGCGCCGCCTGGTCTGGACGACCGGCACCACCGCCTTCCGGGTCGCCGAGGACCGCACCCTCACCGACGCCCACGACCGGCCCTTCCAGCTCCCCGCGGACGCGGTCGTCCGACTCGCCCACCCGCTCCACCTCGGCCCGGACCTGGCGGCCTGGGCCGAACTCTTCGCGGACTACGAGATCATCCAGCCTTTCTCCCAACTCGGGCGGACAGTAAGGCGGTTCACCGAAGAGGAGGCCGCCGGGAACCGACTGCACCGCTTCGAGGGGCACGCCGTGCCGGTCGGACGGCTGCTCGGCATGACCAAGCGCGGCTGGCAGCGCGGCGCCCCCATGGACGCCGGCATAGAGCGCTGGTTCCACAAGCCGCTGCCGGACGGCCGCCACCTGGTGCTCGCGCTCTCCCCCGGCGTCACGGTCGGCAACGTCAACGAGTTCGGCAACCAGACCTTCACAGCGGTGTGGCTGGACACCGAGCCGGGCGACCACCGGCCGAACCGGCGCCCGAACGGCAACCTCCTGGGCGGACTGGACGCCGGCTCCGCCTCCGAACTGCTGGCCGAACTGGAGGAGTTGACCTCCGGCTGACGGCCGGGCCGCCCGTCCCCGGCCGGGGACC
>NZ_JBHUWH010000107.1:0-19711 GCF_042670125.1 Kitasatospora sp. NPDC057198
GCACGTGGAACACCGACGCTCTCCGTTCCACGTGGAACCGGAGCGGTGCCCGGCCCGAGGTGGCGCAGCAGCGGCAGCAGTCGGGCCCGGCCGCGGGCGCAGCGGCTCTTCACGGTGCCGACCGGCACGCCCAGCACCTCGGCGGCCTCGGCCACCGGGTAGCCCTGCATGTCGACCAGCACCAGGGCGGCCCGCTGCTCGGCGGGCAGTTCGGCCAGCGCCTCGGCCACCTCGCGGCGGGTCTCGGCCCGTACCGCGTGGTGCTCGGCGTCCTCGGCCGGCCCGAGCGCGCGCTCGGCGGTGCCCTCCGGCCGCTGGTCGAGCGGCTCGGCCCGGCGGACCGCGCTGCGGCGGGCCCGGTCCAGGCAGGCGTTGACCACGATCCGGTGCAGCCAGGTGGTGACGGCCGAGCGGCCCTGGAACCCGGCGGCGGCCCGGAACGCGGAGACCAGGGCGTCCTGCAGGGCGTCGGCGGCCTCCTCGCGGTCGCCGAGGGTGCGCACCGCGACCGCCCACAGGCGGTCCCGGTGGCGGTGCACCAGGAGCCCGAAGGCGTCCGGGTCGCCCGCCGTGTGCCGGGCGAGCAGTTCGGCGTCGGTGGGCTCCGCGGTCATCCGCCCCTCCTTGCGGTTCGGCCGTCCGCTCCGGCGGCCCCGGGTCACATCGTTGGGGATGCGCCGGAACGGATCAAGGGGTGTTCGGGGTGAACCCGGGCCTATCCGTTGACCTGGACCTCGGCGACCTTGCCGCGGAAGCCGCCGCCGTCGTCGTTGGCGGGCACGTTGGTCAGCCAGAGCAGCAGGTACCGGGTGGTGACCGGGCCGTCGGGCTTCAGGGTGACCTTGCTGCCGGAACCGGACGCGATGGAGGCGCCGAAGCTGCGGAAGCCGGACTCGTCGGCGGACGGCGGGGTGGTGGCGCCGGTGGGGGCGGCCTTCAGTTCGGCCCTGGTGTCGCCGAGGAACTGGACGTCCACCGAGTCGACCCGGTGGGCCGCGCCGAGGTCGATCAGCAGGCCGGTGCCGGGCCGGTAGGCGCCGAACTGGTCGTTGTAGCGCTGGGTGGTCCAGGCGGTGGACGGGTTGCCGTCGGTGGCGTTCGCCAGCTCGCCGAAGTGCTCGCTCTTGTTGTCGCCGAACGCGTTGAACGGCGAGAGCGTGGTGATGGCGAGCTTCTCGCCGGTCGCGGCGGGCGCCGAGCCGCTCGGGGCGGGGGCGGGGCTGCTCTGGCTGCTGTCCGCCTTGTCCTGCTGGTCGTTGACGTACTGGGCCAGCTGCCAGGAGCCGATCGCCACGGTGGAGAGCGCGACCAGCGCGGCGGTCCACTTCAGCAGGCGGCGCAGTCCGCGGCGGCGGCGCGGCGCGGGGGCCGGGGCGGGCCCGGCGGGTGCGGCGGGCTCGGTGCGGGGGAGCGCCTGGGTCGGCGCGCCGGCGGCGTAGCGCGGCCGGGCGGCGGGCAGGGCGCGCAGCGCGGGCGGGGCGGGCTGCTCGGGCTGCCGGACCTTCGGCATCCGGTCGATCGCCGCGGCCAGTTCGGCGGGACTGGTGATCGGCTCCTTGTGGTGCGGGGGCTGCTCGCACAGGATCCGCGCGGCGAGCTCCGCCAGGCCCTTGTGGACGCCCGCCCGGACCTGGTCCGGCGGGACGCAGCCGAGGCCCTTGGGGAGGCCCTGGAGGTCGTAGCGGTCCTCGGGGTAGGGCCAGCGGTGGGTGAGCGCCGCGTACAGCAGCGCGCCGATCGCCCGGACGTCGGTCAGCTCGGCGTCCTCGGCGGGCAGGCCGCGCAGCGCCGCGTCCACCGCGATGCCGTTGATCCGGTACTGGCCGCCGTCGGTGCGCAGCACGCACTTGGGGGTGAGCCGCAGGTGCGCCTGGCCGCGCTCGTGGGCGGCGGCGATCGCGTCGGTGACCTGGCGGACCATCTGGTAGGCGTCGTACGGCTCCATCGGGCCGCCCGCCAGCAGCTCGCCGAGGTCGTGGGCGCCGGGCAGCCACTCGCGGATGACGTAGACCAGCTCGCCCTCCTGCACCGCGTCGAGCACCTGGACGAAGCGCGGGTCGCCGAGCAGGGCGGCGCTGCGGGCGGCGGTGAGCACCGACTTGGCGCGGCGGTGGCCGGCCGCGAGCAGGTGGACGCCGACGGCGCGGCGGAGCTTCTCGTCGACGGCGCGCCAGCTGCTGAAGGTCTCCGACTCGGAGATGCACTCCTCCAGCCGGTAGCGGGCGCCGATTTTGTCGCCGCTGTGCCGCTTCGGGGCGGGCAGCACGGTCGGCAGGGTGGCGGTGTCGGCGTCCAGGGTCTCGGTGCTGGTGGCCGGGGCGGGTTCGGAGGGCTCGACCGGCGGCAGCGGGCGGCGCACCCCGCGGCTGCGGGAGGGGCGGTCGGGGCGGGGGCCCTGGGCGGCGAGTTCGGCGTCGATCTCCTGGGCGGAGAGCGGGGCGGTGATCTCGGGGGGCGGAGCGGGCAGCCGGTCGGCGGAGTCGTCCGGGGCGGGGGCGTCCTCGGGGGCAGCGGGAGCGGCTGGTGCGGGCGCGGGCGCGGGCGCTGGTGCGGGCTTCGGGTGCGCCGGGCGCAGCGGGGTGGTCTGCGGGTCCGCCTTGGCGCTGCCCTTCCCGTTGCTCCGGCCGGCGTTCTTCGCCCCGGCCTTCGCCGCGCTCTTCGCCCCGGTCTTCGCTCCGGCCTTCGTGGAGCCGTTGGCGGCAGCGGTCTTCGCCGCCCCGGTCGCCGTGCCGTTCGCGGTGCCGTTCGCGGTGCCGGTCGGGGACCCCTTCGCCGGGCTCTTGGCGGCCCGGTCGCGCCCGGAGTCGCGGTCGGACCCGCGGTCGGACCCGTGGTCGGAGCCGGCCTCGCGCTCCGGGCCCGCCGCCGTCGGCGCGGCCTCGGTCGCCGCCCCGTCCGTCTCGGACGTGTCGACGATCGCCTTGGTGCCGTCAGCCACCGTGGTCCTGCCTCCCCTTGTGTCGCCCCGGTCCATCCCAGGACGGTCGACGTCCCCCTCGCCGGGGCGGTCGGCCGTGCAGGGTCAATTGTGCCCACTTCCGGACGCCAGGTACGACCTCTGGCGGTGGCGGGGGGTTGCCCGGTTGCCCACATCCGGTGGAACAGCAGACGAATGGGCCGGAACCGGGGGTGTTCCCCGACTCCGGCCCAGGAGCAGCGTACTGAGGATCCGACTGTTCGTCCTCGTCCGGGTTGACGGCCCGTCAATCCGGTGCAGACGGGAGTTTCAGCGGCCGAGCCTCCTGCGGACCATTCCGGTGAGTGCGCTCAGCTCCTCGATCCGCATCTTCCGCGCCAGCACCAGGAAGACCGCGAGCTGCGCGCCGGCCGCGACCAGCAGGGTCAGCACGCTGCCGATCCACCCGTCCAGGACCTGCAGGGCGATCAGCTCCAGCGCCAGGCCGACCAGCGCGGCGGGCAGTGAGGCGATCGCCAGCCGGACGTAGGTCTTGGTGATCCGGGCGGTGTCCAGGCCGCCGATCTTCGCCTTCAGCTTGGGCACCGCGACGAACACGCCGACCGCGTAGGACAGGCCGTAGCCCAGCGCCATGCCGGTGACCGCCCACTGCGCGGGCAGCACCAGCCAGCACAGCACCGCGGTGGCGGCCTGGGTGAGCGCCACCCAGACGGTGTTGGAGAACGGCGTGCGGGTGTCCTCGTAGGCGTAGAAACCGCGCAGCAGCACGTACTGCACCGAGTACGGGACCAGGCCCAGGGCGAAGGCGGAGAGCATGTAGCCGACCGCGGTGGTGCCGTGGGCGACCGCGCCGCCGTTGCCCAGGCCGTAGATCGAGGAGCCGATCACCGGGCCCAGCGACAGGAACAGGAACGCGGCCGGGACGATCGCCACCGCCGAGGTGCGCAGGCCGTACGAGAGGTCGTCGCGGACGGCGCCGGAGTCCTGGTCGGCGGCGGCCCGGGAGAGCCGGGGGAGCACCACGCTCATCACCGAGACGGTGATCACCGCCATCGGCAGCTGCCAGATCAGCAGCGCGTTGGAGTACGCGGCCAGGCCGACGCCGAGGTGGCCGTCCTGCTCGGCGGCCTTGCCGGAGGCGGTGGCCAGCTGGGTGACCACCAGGAAGCCGGCCTGGTTGGCCAGCACGAACAGGAAGGTCCACTTGGCGAGCCGGGCGGCCTTGCCCAGGCCGTGGCCGCGCCAGTCGAACCGGGGCCGGAACGAGAAGCCCGCCGCCCGCAGGTACGGGATCATCGACAGCGCCTGCACGGCCAGGCCCAGCATGGTGCCGATGCCGAGCAGCCGGACGCCCTCGGGGGAGATCGACTGCGGGGTAACCTCGGTGTGCTGGAAGGTGCCGTACACCGCGATGTACATCACGAAGGTGAAGATCACCACGACGTTGTTCAGGACCGGCGTCCACATCATCGCGCCGAACCGGCCGCGGGCGTTGAGGATCTGGCCCATCACCACGTGCACGCCCATGAAGAAGATGGTCGGCAGGCAGTAGCGGGCCAGCGCCACCGTGGTGTCGGCGCTCGCCGCGTCGCGCATCAGCGCGTGCGAGATCAGCTGCACCAGCACCGGCGCGGCCAGCACCGCCACGAACACCACGCCCGCCAGGCCGGTCACCACCAGGGTGAGCAGCCGGTTGGCGTACGCGGTGCCGCCGTCCTCGTCGTTCTTCATGCTGCGCACCAGCTGCGGCACGAACACCGCGTTCAGCGCGCCGCCGCCGATCAGGATGTACAGCAGGGTGGGCAGGGTGTTGGCGGCGTTGTACGAGTCGCCCATCGAGGCGACGCCGATCGCGGCGGCGATCACCATGGTGCGCAGGAAGCCGGTGCCGCGGGAGACCAGGGTGCCGGCCGCCATCACGGCGCTGGAGTTCAGCAGCCCGGCGACCTTGGCCGCACCGCCTCCGCCACCTCCGCCGCCATCGGTGGTTCCGCCGTCTTCGGTGGGGGCGTCGGTGCCGGCGGGCGCCGGGTCGGAGGCCAGGACGGGCACCGACGGGCCGCTGGTCACGGCGGCGGCGGCCGCGTTGGCCTCCAGCACGGCCTCGTCGGCCCGCATCACCGCCTCCTCCTCGGACAGCGGCGGGTCGAACTCGATCGGCGGCACGTAGGGGTGCGGGCCGGGCGCGGGCCGTCCCCCGTCGTCCGCGCCCGGCTCCCCGGCGGAGGCGGTGCCACCGGTGCCATCGGTGTCACCAGCGGCACCGGCGTCATCGGTGGAGCCGGTGGCGGTGGCCGACAGCAGGGCGTCCACCCCGACGTAGTCCTCGACGGGCTCGGGCTCGCTCGGCACCTGCCAGCGGGGCGGCCCGCCGGCCTTCCCCGACCCGGCCTTCTCCTTCCCGGGCGATTCCCCGGGCGCTTCCGCGGGTGCCTCCCCGGGTGCCTCCGCGGGCGCTTCCGCAGGGGCTTCCGCGGAGGCACCCGCCGCGACCTCGGCGGCGATCGAGGCCCAGCGCGGTGCCGGGGCGGTCAGCCGCAGGGTGGGATCGGCCGGACGGCCGGGCTGGCCCGGCACCGCGGCCGAGCCCTCCGGGGTGTCCGTCTCGTCGGGGCCGGCGCCCGGCAGGTCGATCGCGCCGTACGGGTCCGCGCTCCCGAACGCCTCGGCGGCGTACGGGTCGTTGGCGTAGGTGTCGGCGACGTACCAGTCGGCGGCCGGTTCCGCGGGGGCGGTGGACCGGGGGCCGCCCGCGCGCTCCTGGGGCCGGCCGCCGCCCTGGTCCTTGGTTGCTCGCTCGCTCCGCTCGTTCATGCCACCAATCCACGTCAGAGAGGGGGATGGGCGCCCGGGGGGTGGGGCGGCCTAGTGATCCACCTTCTCATCACCGGCGACCCGATCGGTGTCATCCGCCGTGGAGGAGGGGTCCGCGTCGGACGGCGGCTCGGCGCCCGTTCCGGGCCCGGCCGGGCCGTCGACCGGACGGTCCGGGTCCTCGTCGACCTCGCCGGCCGCCCGGCGCTTCTTGCGCTGCAGGTAGAACCGCACCCCGGCGAGCACCATCAGCACGGTGCCGCCGGCGATCACGTACGTCACGCCGCTGGCCACCGAGGTGACGTCGACGGTGAACTCCATCGCCTCGCCGTAGGGGCGGGCGTCCGGGCCGGTGGTCCACAGCTGCGCGGTCACCCGGACCGGGCCGTTGACCTGGGCCTCGACCGGGAAGCGGAGGGTCGAGTTGGTGGTGGCGTCCAGCACCACCGACTGGATCGGGTAGTTGATCCGCAGCCGGTTCGACTGGGCGGAGATGACGCGCAGCTCCAGGTTGCCGACCGACTGGGTCAGCCCGTTCTTCACGCTGACCAGCATCGTGGCGTTGTCGCCCGGCACGGTCACCACGCTCTTCGGGACCACCCGGACCGCGGACTTCAGGTTGTCCAGGTAGGTGCGCGCGCCGACCCGGTACTCGGTGCCGGCCTTCGGCTGGTCGCGCCACTCGGTGGACATCGAGCGCACCATCGTGGCGCTGAACGACTCGCGCACCCGCTCCGGCCGGGTGAGGATCATCATCAGCTGGTCCACGCCGTCCTGGAGCTGCATGGTGGCCGACAGCTCGGCGGTGGACAGCTCGCCCGCGGTCGCCTCGGCCGGGTACGCCTCCGGGACGGAGGTGTTCGCGGCCGGGTCCGTGGCCATGCCGGAGACCTTCTGCAGCGTCGCCGGGGCCAGCCAGCCGCCCTCCGCGGCCTTCTGCACCGAGTCGTGCAGCGCCTGCGCGGTGCCCGCGGTCATCGAGCGGGACGGCAGCACCAGCAGGCCGCGCGGGTGCTCCGGCTCCTGGTGGGCGATGGTCAGGGTCTCGGCGAGGAACTGCTGCTCGGCCAGGGTGCGCCGGCTCTCCGAGTCCAGGTCGGGCTGGAAGATCGGGGCGATCGTCGTGTCGGAGACCACCGCGATCTGCCCGCTGCCGAGCTGGCGGGCCGCGTTCGGGGTGTAGCTCAGCTTGTCGGACTCCGGCAGCGACCGGCCGTCGACCAGCAGCAGGTGCCCGCCCGCGGTCCCGGCCACCGCCGCGGTGCGCTGGTCCAGCACGCCCTGGTGGGGCCAGGCCACGTCCGACCTGGCGTCCACCGCGAGCCGCGCCTCGGTGGTGATCTGGCCGGCCGCCACCGCCTTGCGCAGCGCGGCCTCCATCCCGTTCAGCCCGGCGCCGTTGTGCGCGATCGAGGCCAGGTCGGGGTCGGCGTACGGCAGCGACACCACCTCGTTGCCGGGCCGGGTCAGCGCCTCGCGCAGCTTCGACAGCCAGGCCGTCGCCGCGTCCCGGCCGGTGCCGGGGACGGTGTTCTCCTCGCTCGCGGACTCGCCGGCGGTGCCCGGCTTCTGCACCCGGTACGACTTGGTCATCGCGAACACGGTGTCCAACAGGTTCGGGTCGATCGCCCAGGTCAGCCCCTGCATGGTCGAGCCGATCCGGACCAGCTGGTTCAGCCGCCCGTCGCCGGTCAGCTCGGCGGCCAGGTCGTCGTCCCGCAGCACCGGGGTCTGGTTGGAGTCCGCCATGGTCTGGGCGACCAGCACCGGCGCGTGGGTCAGCGGCCAGACCACCGCCAGCTGGGAGGGCTGGGCGGTCTTGTTGCCCTGGAACGGCAGGAAGGTCCGGGCGATGCCCAGCGGGTGGGCCTGCTCGTCGCCGGTGCTGCCCCAGAGGTCCACCGCCAGCTCGTAGGTGCCGGTCTCCCTGGCCTTCAGCGCGGAGACCGGCACGGCCAGCGAGAAGGGCTCGCTCTGCCCCGGCTCCAAGTCCTGGAGCTTCTGGGCCGGGCTGTCCAGCGAGATGCCGTCCAGGGTGCTGGGGGTGGTCCGGGACATCACCAGGGCCAGCTCGCTGGGGGCCGTCATCGGCCGGATCTGCGGCTGGCGGACCTTCATGCTCGGCGACTTGAGCTTCGACCCGCCGGAGTTGGTGACCGTGCCGGTGACGGTCACCGTGCTGTTCTCGGACACGACCTGCTGGGACAGCGTGTCGATCCGGACCACCGCCGGGTAGTCGGCCGTCGCGGCCGGCAGCAGCGCCGGGGCGGCCTCCGCCGCCGGAGCCGTGCACAGGACGCCGACCAGCCCGCTCGCGAGCAGCGCGGCGGACCCCCTGGCCAGCCGGCCCGTCCACCGTCCGCGGCGCGCCGCCGCTGCCGCGTTCCGCCCGGTCCGCTCGTCCACGCGCGTCCTCGCCGTTCCCGATCGTCTCGATCACTCCACGCACCGCCGCGGCCGGTCCGACCGCGCGGTCCCCGCCGTGGAGCGTCCACCCGGAATGGTAACGACGGCGCCCGGTCCGCAGTGCTGCGGCCCGGGAGCTGCCGGGCCGGTCCGGGCGGGGCGAAACGGGAGGGCGGGGGAGCGGGCCGGGCACGTACCCTTGTGAGCCGTGTCCACTGCCAATGCGTCCAGCGCCAATCATTCCAGCTCCGCCGACCGGGGCGCCCTGCCGGGGCTGACCGAGGCGCAGACCCTCGGCCTGCAGGAGCTGCTGCGGGTCTCCCCGGTCGCCGACGAGATCGCCCGCCGCTTCCAGGAGGCCGGCCACCGGCTGTCGCTGGTCGGCGGGTCGGTCCGGGACGCCCTGCTCGGCCGGCTCGGCAACGACCTCGACTTCACCACCGACGCCCGCCCGCAGCAGGTCCTCAAGCTGGTCAAGGGCTGGGCCGACGCGGTCTGGGACGTGGGCATCGCGTTCGGCACCGTCGGCGCCCGCAAGGACACTTCCGAGGGCTCGTTCCTGATCGAGATCACCACCTACCGCAGCGAGGCGTACGACCGCACCTCGCGCAAGCCCGAGGTCAGCTACGGCGACTCGATCGAGCAGGACCTGGTGCGCCGCGACTTCACCGTCAACGCGATGGCCGTCGACCTGCCCTGCCGCGGCTTCGTCGACCCGCACCGCGGCCTGGAGGACCTGGAGGCCCGGGTGCTGCGCACCCCCGCCACCCCCGAGGAGTCCTTCTCGGACGACCCGCTGCGGATGATGCGGGCCGCCCGGTTCGCCGCCCAGCTGGACTTCGACCCGGCGCCCGAGGTGGTCGCCGCGATGACCGCGATGGCCGAGCGGATCACCATCGTCTCCGCCGAGCGCGTCCAGGCCGAGCTGAACAAGCTGCTGCTCGCCGCGCACCCGGTCAAGGGCCTGCGGCTGCTGGTCGACACCGGCCTGGCCGACCACGTGCTGCCCGAACTGCCCGCGCTGCGCCTGGAGAGCGACGAGCACCACCGGCACAAGGACGTCTACGAGCACTCGCTGACCGTGCTGGAGCAGGCGATCGCGCTGGAGACCGAGGGCCCCGACCTGGTGCTGCGGCTGGCCGCGCTGCTGCACGACATCGGCAAGCCGCGCACCCGCCGCTTCGAGTCCGACGGCCGGGTCTCCTTCCACCACCACGAGGTGGTCGGCGCCAAGATGACCCGCAAGCGGATGCGCGACCTCAAGTACTCCAACGAGCTGGTGGGCGAGGTGTCCCGGCTGGTCGAGCTGCACCTGCGCTTCCACGGCTACGGCGGCGGCGAGTGGACCGACTCCGCGGTGCGCCGCTACGTCACCGACGCCGGGCCGCTGCTGAGCCGGCTGCACAAGCTGACCCGCTCCGACTGCACCACCCGCAACAAGCGCAAGGCCGCCGCGCTGGCCCGCACCTACGACTCGCTGGAGGAGCGGATCACCACCCTCCAGGCGCAGGAGGAGCTGGACGCGATCCGCCCCGCGCTGGACGGCAACGAGATCATGGAGCTGCTCGGCCTGCGCCCCGGCCCCGCGGTCGGCCGGGCCTACAAGCACCTGCTCGAACTGCGCCTGGAGAACGGCCCGATGGAGCACGAGGAGGCGGTGGCCGCGCTGCGCGCCTGGTGGGCGGAGCAGCCGCAGGACTGACGCCCGGTCAGTGCTTGCCGGTGGTGGACGCGCCGTTCACCGGGCGCAGGCACAGCCGGTACCGGGTGGTGTGCTTGCGCGAGCCGTAGTGGCCGTCGTAGGGCGTCGTCCCCGGGCGCGTGCTGGAGCAGCTGAGCAGGCCGATGGTGCCGTCCTTGCGGTACTCCACCTTCCACCTGGCGCCCGAGGCGGAGCAGGAGACGTCGTGGTGCTGGCTGTCCAGGCAGTCGCCGACGGCCGGTCCCGGGGGCGGCGCGATGAAGATCCACACCAGGCCGGCGAGCAGGCCGAGCAGCACCACGACGAGCGCCGCCAGCCGGAGCTTCTTGCGGGGGCCGCCCGGCCCGGCCGGCTTGGTCGGCTCCCGCGGCGGCTCCTGCCCCCAGGCGGGCAACTGCCCCTCCCCGCCGGGCGGTTGGCCGTACGCGGGCTGCTGCCCGTAGCCCGGTTCCGACCCGTAGGCCGGCTGCTGCCCGTACGCCGGTGCGGGTGCCGGTGCCGGGGGCTGCTGCCCGTAGGCCGGCGGCTGGCCGTACGCGGGCGGTTGGCCGTACGCCGGTGCCGGAGGCTGCTGGCCGTAGGCCGGCTGCTGCCCGTACGCGGGTGGCTGGGCGTAGCCGGACGGTCCGCCGTACGGCGGCTGCGGCGGCTGCTGGCCGGGTCGGCCGTACGGGTCGGCGGGTTGGCCGTAGGGCCCTGGCGGCGGCGGTGTGCTCATCTGATCTGATCCCCCCTGGCGGCGTCTTCGTTGCCGTGCGGAGACGTACCATAGCGGCCGATCCCCCGTCAGGGACGGCGGGAGGCCCGGAAGTACAGCACCGCCCCGGCCGCGTACAGCACCGCCAGGCCCAGCATCACCGGCACGGAGCGGCCGTCCAGCGGCAGGACCAGCGCGGTCGCGGCGGCCGCGGCGACGAACGCCACGTTCACCAGGACGTCGTAGATCGCGAACACCCGGCCGCGGTACTCGTCCTCCACCGACTCCTGCACCAGCGTGTCGGCGCAGATCTTGGTGCTCTGGGTGGTCAGGCCGAGCAGCAGCGCCGCGGTCATCGCCGGCACCTCCCGGAAGGCCAGGCCGAGCGCCGGGACGAGCACCGCGGAGCAGGCCAGGCAGGTCGTCACCCAGCCGTTCAGGCCGAGCCGGCGGGTGCACCACGGGCTGATCAGCGCGGCCAGGAACATGCCCGCCGCCGACATCGCGACCGCCCAGCCCAGGCTGGCCAGGCCGCCGGTCTCGTCCGAGGCGCTGTTGAAGGTGTACCGGGACAGCATCAGCACGACCACGGTCAGCACGCCGAAGCAGAACTTGGTCAGCGTCGCCGCGGCCAGCGCGCGCACCGCCGGACGGCAGTCCCGCACCAGGTGCCGCAGGCCCGCCAGCAGGTCGTGCCAGGTGGCGGTCAGCGCCTCGCGCAGCGGGGGCAGCCCGTCCAGCTGGTCGGGGCCCAGCCGGTCGGCCGGGATCCGCTGCGCCGCCAGCGCGGCGGCCAGGTACAGCAGCGCGGAGACCGTCACCGTCAGGGCGTCCGCGCGCGGGCCCACCGGCAGCACCAGGTGCACCAGGAAGCCGACCCCGGCGCCGGCCGCCGCGGCGACCGCGCCCAGGGTCGGCGACACCGCGTTGGCGGTGACCAGGTCGGCGGGCTCCACCACCCGGGGCAGCGACGCCGACAGGCCCGCCAGGATGAAGCGGTTGATCGCCGTCACGACCAGCGCCGCCGCGATGAACACCCAGTTGGGCGCCCGCCCCAGCAGCAGCGCGGCCGTCACCAGGCCGAGGCACGCGCGGATCAGATTGCCCGTCAGCAGCACCTGCCGGCGCCGCCAGCGGTCCAGCAGCACCCCGGCGAACGGGCCGATCACCGAGAACGGGAGCAGCGTCGCGGCCGCGATCCCGGCGATGTCGACGGGCGAGGACTGCTTCTCAGGGGAGAAGACCACCGAGGCGGCCAGCGAAGCCTGGAACGCCCCGTCCGACAGCTGGGAGAGCAGTCGGACGGTCAGCAGCCGCCGAAAACCTGTGCCGCGCAGCAATCCGCGCAGGGGGGCCTCCCGCGGGGGCCGTTCGGTGATCATCCGCCAAGGGTGCCACGAGGCCGATCCCGTTTCACGTGAAACATTCACCGATTTCGGCCGAGCGGACGCCCCCCGCGCGCTCCCGCACCACCGATGTCCTCGCCGTTACCGGATCGTTGACCCTCCAGGGCGGGAACAACCAGTTCGGACAACGGGAGGTTCCCATGCGGAACGAGTTCACCGCGCTGCTGCTCGGCCAGGTCGGACAGCACGAAGGCCGCGACCCCGACGGCACCTGGAACAACCACCAGCGCTACAGCACCGAGACGCCCGGCCTCGAATGGTCCGACGGCCAGCCCTGGTGCGCCACCTTCGAAGCCTGGGCCGCCCACCGGGCCGGCATGGACGGGCTCTGGCCGATGACGGCCTCCTGCCTCACCGCAGTCGCCTGGTGGCGCGACCACGACCGCTGGACCGACTACCCCGTCCTCGGCGGCCCCTTCTACCTCGGCCCCGACGGCGGAAGCCACACCGGCGTCGTCGTCGCCTACGACGCCGACACCATCCGGACGGTGGAGGCGAACACCAACGACGGCGGGTCCACCGAGGGCGACGGCGTCTACCTCAAGTCCCGCCCGCGGCGCGGGCCCGGCTCGCCGTACGGGTACGGGGTGCCGGCCTTCCCGGAGGGGACGGTCTCGGCCGACCCGGCGCTCGGGGGCGTGCCGGCCGCCCGGACGCCGGGGCAGGCGACCGCGCCGGCGTCCGGGCCGCCGCGCTGGCCCGGCCGGTACCTGCGGGTGCAGACGCCGATGCTGCACGGGGACGACGTGCTGATGTGGCAGCGGCGGCTGGCCGCCCGCGGCTGGTCGATCGGCACGGACGGCTGGTACGGGCCCGACTCCGCCCGGGTCTGCCGGGCCTTCCAGCAGCGGCACGGGCTCACGGCGGACGGCGTGGTCGGCCCGGCCACCTGGAACGCCGCCTGGTCCTGAACGCGCCGGAGGGCCGCCCCGCACGAAGCGGAACGGCCCTCCGGAAGGTCCGACCGGCAGCCAGCAGCCGACCGGCGCTCAGAGCTCAGAGCTCAGAGCTCTGCGCTCAGCTATGACAGCGAGCAGGCTTCGCTGCGCTCAGCGCTCAGCCACGACAGCGAGCAGGCTTCGCTGCGCTCAGCGCTCGACCTCGCCGCGGATGAACTTCTCGACGTTCTCCTTGGCCTCGTCGTCGAAGTACTGCACCGGCGGGGACTTCATGAAGTACGAGGACGCGGAGAGGATCGGGCCGCCGATGCCGCGGTCCTTGGCGATCTTCGCGGCGCGCACGGCGTCGATGATGACACCGGCCGAGTTCGGGGAGTCCCAGACCTCGAGCTTGTACTCGAGGTTCAGCGGGACGTCGCCGAACGCGCGGCCCTCGAGGCGGACGTACGCCCACTTGCGGTCGTCGAGCCACGCGACGTAGTCGGACGGGCCGATGTGGACGTTCTTGGCGCCCAGCTCGCGGTCGCGGATCTGGGAGGTGACGGCCTGGGTCTTGGAGATCTTCTTGGACTCCAGGCGCTCGCGCTCGAGCATGTTCTTGAAGTCCATGTTGCCGCCGACGTTCAGCTGCATGGTGCGCTCGAGGATGACACCGCGGTCCTCGAAGAGCTTCGCCATCACGCGGTGCGTGATGGTGGCGCCGACCTGCGACTTGATGTCGTCGCCGACGATCGGGACACCGGCCTCGGTGAACTTGTCGGCCCACTCCTTGGTGCCGGCGATGAACACCGGGAGGGCGTTCACGAAGGCGACCTTGGCGTCGATGGCGCACTGGGCGTAGAACTTGGCGGCGTCCTCGGAGCCGACCGGCAGGTAGCAGACGAGGACGTCGACCTGGCGGTCCTTGAGGATCTGCACGACGTCGACCGGAGCCTCGTCGGACTCCTCGATGGTCTCGCGGTAGTACTTGCCGAGGCCGTCGAGGGTGTGGCCGCGCTGCACGGTGACGCCGGTCGGCGGCACGTCGCAGATCTTGATGGTGTTGTTCTCGCTGTTGCCGATGGCGTCGGCCAGGTCGAAGCCGACCTTCTTGGCGTCCACGTCGAACGCGGCGACGAAGTCGACGTCCTTGACGTGGTACTCGCCGAACTGGACGTGCATCAGGCCGGGGACCTTACCGGCCGGGTCGGCGTCCTTGTAGTACTCGACACCCTGCACCAGCGAGGCGGCGCAGTTGCCCACGCCGACGATGGCTACGCGAACCGAACCCATTCCGGTTGCTCCCTGAATCTCATGAGGTCCGCCGTGCTGTGGCGGCAACCTCGTTCCACATCTGTTCTGACTGTCTGATCGGGCGCGCGGGGCGCCCACGCCTCGCCGCGGGCGGCGGGGCCGGCGCGGTGGTGCAGCGCTCCGCTAGGAGCGCCCCGGGCGGTCGTACGGTGGTCCGGGCGGGTCGGAGGACCCGGCGGCCGGACCACGGCCGTCCGAAGTGCTGGGGGACGCGGTGCCGCCGCGTCCGGTGCGGGTGGCCCGTTCGGTCTCGATCAGCTCGTTGAGCCAGCGGACCTCGCGTTCCACGGACTCCAGGCCGTGGCGCTGGAGTTCGAGGGTGTAGTCGTCGAAGCGCTCGCGGGTGCGGGCGATGGAGCTGCGCATCCGCTCCAGCCGCTCCTCCAGCCGGCTGCGGCGGCCTTCCAGCACGCGCATCCGGACCGCCCGGTCGGTCTGGCCGAAGAAGGCGAAGCGGACGCCGAAGTGCTCGTCCTCCCACGCCTCCGGGCCGGATTCGGCGAGCAGCTCCTCGAAGCGCTGCTTGCCCTCCGGGGAGAGCCGGTAGACGATCTTCGACCGCTTGCCGTTCAGGGCGGTGGCCGGGACGTACTCGACGTCCGGGTTGTCCTCCACCAGGAAGCCCTGGGCGACCAGGCTCTTCAGGCAGGGGTAGAGCGTTCCGTACGAGAAGGCCCGGAACGAGCCCAGCAGGACGTTGAGCCGCTTGCGCAGCTCGTAGCCGTGCATGGGCGCGTCGTGGAGCAGGCCGAGGACGGCGAATTCGAGGACGCCGGAGCGTCGGCTCATACCGCCTTCCTCCTTCCGTGAGGGTTCCTGCTCGTCGGGTACGGGCCCCGGTCCGGCAGTGTATGCCGAACCGATGTGTCGCGCCGATGTATCGGCTCGATATATCGGCAACAGTAACCCTGGGTCACGGAAGGAGCAAGAGGGGCACGCGTAACCACGATCACAAGGCCCCACGGCAACGGGCGTGTAATGAATCCCGGTCAGTTCGTCCCGGTTGGATTCCAATGCCCGATTAGGTGGCTTTTCGAGAGCCGTACTCTTTCGCCTGTGCACCCTGACCGAGGAGCTGCGGAGAGATGAGCGAACACCGGCGCAGGTCGGCCGGCCCCGGGGGCGAGCAGCAGCCCCAGCGGCGGCCCGACTCCGGACGACCGTATGCGTACGGCAGCCCGGTCGAGGGCGCACCCGAGTACGGGCGCGGCCGGCCTCCGGGCCCGGGCGGGCCTTCCGACCGCCCCGGCTACGACCGGGCCGGCCGCCAGGGCCAGGGCCCCGGGCCGGTCCCCGGCCAGGGCGGCCGACGGGCCGCGCGGGAGACCGCCGAGCAGCCCCGGCTGACCCGGGCGGAGATGCGCAAGCAGTCCCGCAAGGGCGGTGGCGGCGGCAACGCCGGCGGGCCGCCGAACGGCCGTGCCGCCGGGCGCGGCGGCAGGCCGGGCAAGAAGCGGCTGATCGACTACCCGCGGTTCGGCAAGTCGGGCTTCCGGCGCTGGATGCCGTCCTGGAAGCAGGTGCTGAGCCTGTTCCTGGTCTTCTTCGGTGGCGGCGTGGCGGCGTTCGGCTTCGCCTACGCGACGGTCCAGGTGCCGGACGAGCGGAAGCCGCTGGAGATCCAGAACAACGTCTACTACTGGGCCGACGGCACCGAGATGGCCCGCACCGGCACCGAGAACCAGCAGCTGGTGGAGCTCTCGCAGATCAGCCGCCCGGTGCAGGACGCGGTCATCGCGGCGGAGAACGCCACCTTCCGCACCGACTCCGGCATCGACCCCAAGGGCATCGCCCGCGCCGTCTACAAGATGGCCACCGGCGGCGAGACCCAGGGCGGTTCGACCATCACCCAGCAGTACGTGAAGAACGTCTACCTGTCGCAGGACCAGACGCTCTCCCGCAAGGTGAACGAGTTCTTCATCACCCTGAAGGTCAACCGGGTCAAGACCAAGGACCAGATCCTCCAGGGCTACCTGAACACCAGCTGGTTCGGCCGCGGCGCGACCGGCATCCAGGCGGCCGCGCAGGCGTACTACGGCATCGACGCCAGCAAGGTCGACGTCTGCCAGGGCGCGATGCTGGCCGGCCTGCTCAAGGGCGCGGGCCTGTACGACCCGACCCTGAACAAGGCCAACCACGAGCGGATGGTGACCCGCTGGAACTGGATCCTGGACCGGATGGTCACCACCAAGGTGCTGTCCGCCGAGGACCGGGCCAAGTGCAAGGACTTCCCCGAGCCGATCGAGCTGAGGACCGCCAGCAAGCTCACCGGTGAGACCACGTACCTCGTCCAGATGGCCAACCAGTACGTGACCAACAAGGACCCGAACATCACCACCGCGGCGCTGGACCGCGGCGGCTACGAGATCCACACCACCTTCCAGAAGGACAAGGTCGACGCCCTGAAGAAGGCCGTGGACGACTTCTCGGCGGCCACCCTGAAGCCGGAGAGCCGGGAGAAGGACAAGTTCGTCCAGGTCGGCGCCGCCTCGGTGCTGCCCAACGACGGGGCGATCGTCGCCATCTACGGCGGCCCCGGCAGCGACAAGGGCCACTTCACCAACAACGCGGACGGCTCGGTGCTGGTCGGTTCGACCTTCAAGCCCTTCGTGCTGGCGGCCGCGATGGAGGACGGCGTCCTCACCAAGAACGGCCCGGACGGCCAGCCGGCCAAGATAAACCCGGACTCCCGCTACCTGGCCGACGACAAGGCGCAGATCTACAAGGCCGACGGCAGCAAGGCGATCGGCGACGACGGCCAGCCCTACCACCAGAAGAACAGCGACCCGGGCAACAAGGGGTACGTCACGCTGAGGACGGCCATGCAGTGGTCGTACAACGTGCCGTTCGTGCAGCTCGGCCAGGACGTCGGCGGCGACAAGGTGGTCGCCATGGCGCAGCGGCTCGGCGTGCTCAAGCAGACCCTGGCGGGGGCCGACACGCTGACCCTCCCGCTGGGCACCTCGACGCCCAGCGCGGTCCGGATGGCCTCGGCGTACTCGGTGTTCGCGGCGCACGGCCAGCAGACCGACCCGTACTCGGTGAGCATGGTGAAGTTCCACGGCAAGGAGATGCCGGAGTTCACCAGGCCGACGCCGAAGACCGCGCTGGACCCGGTGGTCGCCGACACCATCACCGACGTGCTGCAGAACGCGGCGAAGAACGGCACCGGCAGCAAGACCAACGAGCTGGGCTTCCCGGTGGCCGGCAAGACCGGCACCACCGACGACAGCGTCTCCGCCTGGTTCGTCGGCTACACGCCGAGCCTGTCCACCGCGGTCGGCATGTGGCGCGAGGACGTCACCCCCAAGTCGGACGAGGACAAGCAGTCGGACGGGACCGCCAAGCCCAAGTCGGACGAGCGGCTCGACCTGCGCGGCGTGGGCGGCAAGGCGGAGGTCCACGGTGGTGACTACCCGGCGGATATCTTCACCCGCTACATGAAGACCGTCGGTCCGGGCAACCCGCGGAACTTCACGCCCCCGTCGGGCACCTGGGGCGAGGAGGTCGACTCCTCGGGCGCCCCGGTCTCGGCCTCGCCCTCGGCCTCGGCCTCCGACTCCGCGTCGGCCACCCCGAGCGAGCAGGTGCCGACCGAGCCGGCCGGCCCGTCGCCGAGCGAGGACAGCCAGCCGACCGGGAAGCCGAGCAAGCGGCCGTCCGGCTCGCCCAGCCCCACCGAGAGCTGCCTGCTCGACCTCTGCACCAACGGCGGGACGACCAACGGCGGGACCAACGGCGGCACCAACGGCGGGACGAGCCCCTCGCCCAGCGCCAGCGGTGGCGGCGGCAGGAACGGCGGGGCGACCAACGGCGGTACCAACAACAACACGGGTACCACCGGGTAGCCGCCGGGCAGCCGCCGCCGGTTGCCGGCGCAAACACCGCAGAGGGGCACGGATCGCCTGGGCGATCCCGTGCCCCTCTTCGATTGCGCACAGCGGTGCGGCAGTATGTGCGCCATGACCTCCAGCCTTCGTGACGAGACCTCGCCGCCCGGCCCCGTACAGGCCGACGGTCCGCTGCCCAACACCGTGGTGGTGCCCGCGGACGAGGATCCGGTCTCGGAGGCCGGCAGCGAGCTGTTCGGCGGCCCGCCCGGCCGCCGGGCGCTGCTGGGGGTCTCCTGGTGGACGCCGGCCAAGTTCCTCGCGCTGGCGGTGATCGCGGTCTACGTGCTGGGCCTGTTCCAGAAGGCCCCGTGCTACACCGACGGCTGGTTCCACGGCGCCACCACCCAGTACACGAAGGCGTGCTACAGCGACATCCCGCACCTGTTCTCCGGCCGCGGCTTCGCCGACGGGCTGACGCCCTACCTGGACCGGATCCCGCAGGGCTCGCCGGACATGCAGTACCTGGAGTACCCGGTGCTGACCGGCCTGTTCATGCAGGTCGCGGCCTGGCTGACCACCCACAGCGGCGACCTGATGAGCCGTGAGCAGTGGTTCTGGATGGTCAACGCCGGAATGCTGATGATCTGCGCCGTGGTCGCGGTGGTCGCCACCTCCCGCGCCCAGCGCCGCCGCCCGTGGGACGCGCTGCTGTTCGCCCTGGCCCCGGCCCTGGCCCTGAACTCCACCATCAACTGGGACCTGCTGGCGGTGGCCCTGGCCGCCGTGGCGATGGCCTACTGGTCGGGCTCCCGGCCGGTCTGGGCGGGCGTGTTCATCGGTCTGGCCACCGCGGCCAAGCTCTACCCGGTGCTGCTGCTCGGCCCGCTGCTGGTGCTCTGCCTGCGGGCGGGCAAGTGGAAGGAGCTCGCCCAGGCGTTCGGCGGCGCGGCCGGTGCCTGGCTGGTGGTCAACCTGCCGATCATGATGGCCAACTGGAAGGGCTGGCTGACCTTCTACAGCTTCAGCCAGACCCGCCGGGAGGACTACGGCTCGTTCTGGCTGATCCTGATGCAGGGCATCCGCAAGGGCAAGAACCTGGAGACCCTGAACACCTGGATCGCCGTCCTGCTGGTGCTCAGCTGCCTGGCGGTCGGCTGGCTGGCGGTCAGCGCCCCGCGCCGCCCGCGCTTCGCCCAACTGGCCTTCCTGGTGGTGGCCGCGTTCATCCTGACCAACAAGGTCTACTCGCCGCAGTACGTGCTCTGGCTGATCCCGCTGGCCGCGCTGGCCCGGCCGCGCTGGCGCGACTTCCTGGTCTGGCAGGCGTGCGAGGTGCTGTACTTCTTCGGCGTCTGGTCGTACCTGGCCTACAACGGCGACGGCAAGCACCACGGCATCGACCAGGAGTGGTACCACTTCGCGATCGCCCTGCACCTGGTCGGCACCCTGTACCTCTGCTACATGGTGGTCCGCGACATCCTCCACCCGGACCGGGACCCGGTCCGCTGGGACGGCAGCGACGACCCCTCCGGCGGCGTGCTGGACGGCGCCCCGGACAAGTTCGTGCTCGGCTCCGCCCGGGCCCTGCGCGAGCAGGAGACCTACGCGGAGTACGCCCCGCGGGAGGACTGGCTGAGCAAGGAGCCGGACGCCGGACCCGGGACCGAGGCCGAGCCGGAGCCCGCCAAGTAGTCGCGCGCCCCGCACACGGCGGAGGGGGACCGTCCACCGGACGGTCCCCCTC
>NZ_JBHUWH010000108.1:0-19479 GCF_042670125.1 Kitasatospora sp. NPDC057198
CTGCCGCCCGCCGCCCCAGACCGCGGCGACCGAGGAGAACAGCACGAAGGCGTCCAGGTCCAGACCGGCCGTCAGCTCGTCCAGGTTCGCGGCGCCGACGGCCTTCGCCGCCAGGGCCGCGGCGAGCTCGGCGGTCCCGGCGTCGTCCACCGGGCAGTCGTCGATCGCCTCGGCAAGGTGCAGCACGGAGGACAGCGCGGGGCCGGTCGCGGCGATCCGCTCCAGCAGCGCGGCCAGCGCGGCGCGGTCGGCCGCGTCGCAGTCCACCACCTCGACGGCGGTGCCGCGGGCGGCGAGGGCGGCCGTCAGCGCGTCCGTCTCCGGGCCGCTCCCGCCGGTCAGCACGATCCGCCGGGCGCCCCGGCCGGCCAGCCACTCGGCGACGTGGCCGCCGATCGCGCCCGTGCCGCCGGTCACCAGCACGGTGCCGCGCGGCGACCACTCCCGGCCGGTGTCCTTCGGCCGCGGCGCCCGGGTCAGCCGGCGGGCCAGCAGGCCGGTGCGCCGGATCGCCGCCTGGTCCTCGCCGCCGCCCGCCAGGACGGCGGCCAGCCTGGTTCCGGCGGCCGCGTCGAACTCCTCCGGCAGGTCGACCAACCCGCCCCAGCGGTCCGGGTGTTCGAGCGCGACGACCCGGCCCAGACCCCATGCCTGCGCCTGCGCCGCACCGGTCGGGGCCTCGCCCGGCACCGCCGCGACCGCACCCCGGGTCACCACCCACAGCGGGGCGCCGACGCCCGCGTCGCCCAGTCCCTGCACCAGCGCCAGCGTCGCGGCCAGACCGGCCGGCACCGCCGGGTGTCCGGGCAGCGGCGACTCGTCCAGCGCCAGCAGCGACAGCACGCCCGCGACCGGCTCGCCGAGGGCCGGCAGCGCGGCCGCCTCCGCCCGCCCGAACTCCCCGGCGGACACCTCGATCCGCACCGGCTCGGCGCCCGCAGCGGCCAGCGCCGCCGTGCACGCCCGCGCCGTCGCGTCCGCCCCGTGCCCGGCGGGCACCACGACCAGCCAGCTTCCGGACAGCGCGCCCGTGCCCGGCTCGGTCACCGGAGCCCAGGTCACCCGGTAGCGCCAGTCCGCGGTCGCCGAACGCTCCCGCTCGCGGCGCCGCCAGGACGCCAACGCGGGCAGCACCTCCGCCAGTTGACCGTCCTCGACGGCCAGTGTCTCGGCCAGCCGGGCCAGGTCGCCGCTCTCCACGGCCGCCCAGAACCGCGCCTCCGCCGCGTCCTCGCCGGCCTCGGCGACCGCCGCCGCCCCGGCCTCCAGCCAGTAGCGCTGGCGCTGGAACGCGTACGTCGGCAGCGCCACCGGCTCCGCGACCGGCAGCACGCTCTTCCACTCCACCGGCAGACCACCCACGAACGCCTGCCCCAACACGGCCAGCACCCGCGCCGCGCCCGCGTTGTCACGCTCCAGGGTGCCGATGCTCAACACGTCCACCACACCGGCGTCCTCCGCCGTCTCGGTGATCGACGCCGTCAGCACCGGATGGGTCGAAACCTCCACGAACGCGCCGTACCCGCCCTCGAGCAGCGTGCGGGTCGCCTCCTCGAAACGCACCATCCGCCGCAGGTTCGCATACCAGTACGCCGCATCCACCTCCGGACCGGACAGCCACTCACCCGTCACCGTCGAGATCATCGGCACCCGGCCCATCCGCGGTGCGATGTCCGCCAACTCCCCTGCGAGCACCGCCTCCAGCGGCTCCACCGCCGGCGAGTGCGCCACGAAATCGGTCGCCGGAATCCGCCAGCGCAACACCTTGCGCGCAGCAAGCTCACGCTCGAACTCCGACAGCGCCTCGGGCTGACCCGAGACCACCACCGCGGCCGGGCCGTTGACCGCCGCGACCGACAGGCGCCCGTCGAAACCCTCCACGATCTCCCGCACCGCGGCCGACGGCATCACCACCGACACCATCGAACCCTGCACCGACAGACCCGTCAGCGCACGGGCACGCACCGCCACCACCCGGGCGCCGTCCTCCAACGACAGCATCCCCGCCACCGTCGCGGCCGCGATCTCGCCCTGCGAGTGACCCACCACCGCATCCGGCGCGACACCCGCCGCCTCCCACACCGCCGCCAGCGACACCATCAGCGCCCACAGCACCGGCTGCACCACATCCGCCGCATCCAGCTCCGGCGCACCCTCCGCTCCCGTGATCACCTCGCGCAGCGACCACGGCACGTGCGGCGCCAACGCCGCCTCGCACTCCGCCAACCGCGCCGCGAACACCGGCGACTCACCCAGCAGTTGACGGCCCATCCCGACCCACTGCGCACCCTGCCCGGCGAACACGAACACCGTCCGAAGACCCGAACGCGCCACACCCGACACACCACCGGACAGACCCGCCAGCAGCTCCTCGCGCCCGGCACCCACCACCACCGACCGGTGCTCGAACACCGAACGCGACGCCGCCAACGACCACGCCACCGCCCCCGGCTCCAACCCCGGACGCGCCGCCACCCACTCCCGCAACCGCCCCGCCTGCGCCACCAGCCCCTCGGCCGAACGCGCCGACACCGGCCACGCCGTCACCCCACCGGCCTCCAACACCGCCGGCACCGGCACACTCTCCACCACGGGCTCGTCCGGCCCGGTGGCCTCGGCGGCCTCCGCCGCCTCGGCGGTGGGGGCCTCCTCGATGATGACGTGCACGTTGGTGCCGCTCATGCCGAAGCCGGAGACGCCGCCGCGGCGCACCCGTTCCCCGGCCGGCCAGTCCACCGGCTCGGCCAGCAGCCGGACTTCGCCGGCCTCCCAGTCGACCTCGGGGGTGGGGTGCTCGACGTGCAGGGTGGCGGGCATCCGCTCGTTCTGCAGGGCGAGCACCATCTTGATGATCCCGGCCATGCCGGCGGCCTGCTGGGTGTGGCCGATGTTGGACTTCACCGAGCCGAGCCACAGCGGCCGGCCCTCGGGGCGGCCCTGGCCGTAGGTGGCGAGCAGCGCCTGCGCCTCGATCGGGTCGCCGAGCGGGGTGCCGGTGCCGTGCGCCTCGACCACGTCGACGTCGGCGGTGGAGAGCTTGGCGCTGGCCAGGGCGGCCCGGATGACGCGCTGCTGGGACGGGCCGTTGGGGGCGGTCAGGCCGTTGGAGGCGCCGTCCTGGTTGATCGCGGAGCCGCGCACCACGGCGAGGATCCGGTGCCCGTTGCGGCGGGCGTCGGAGAGCTTCTCGACGACCACGACACCGGCGCCCTCGGCGACGCCCATGCCGTTGGCGCCCGCGCCGAAGGTCTGGCAGCGGCCGTCCGGGGACAGGCCCAGGGACTTGCTGAAGTCGGTGAACAGGACGGGCGTGGCGGCCACGAAGGCGCCGCCGACCAGGGCCATCGTGCACTCGCCGGAGCGCAGCGCCTGCGCGGCCAGGTGGAGGGAGACCAGCGAGGAGGAGCAGGCGGTGTCGACGGTGACGGCCGGGCCCTCCAGGCCGAGGGTGTAGGAGAGGCGGCCGGACAGGATGCTGGTGGCGTTGCCGGTCATCACGTGGCCGTCGAGTTCGCCCTGCTTGCCGGTGATCCAGCCGTAGCCGGAGGCGGAGGCGCCGGCGAAGACGCCGGTCGGGGTGCCGCGCAGCGCGGCCGGGTCGATGCCCGCGCGTTCCAGCGCCTCCCAGGCGACCTCCAGCAGCAGGCGCTGCTGGGGGTCCATCGACAGGGCCTCGCGCGGGCTGATGCCGAAGAAGCCGGCGTCGAACCGGGTGGCGTCGTAGATGAAGTTGCCCGCCTTGACCTCGGCGGCGCCGGGGCCGCCGTCCTCGCCGAAGGTCCAGCCGCGGTCCTGGGGCAGCCCGGCCACCGACTCCTTCGCGGCGTCCAGGAGTTCCCACAGTCCTTCGGGGGTGCGCACCCCGCCGGGGAACCGGCAGCCCATGCCGACGATCGCGATGGGCTCGCCCTCGGTGGATTCCAGTTCCTGCAGGCGCTGCCGGGTCTCGTGCAGATTCGCGGTCACCCGCTTGAGGAAGTAGCGGAGCTTGTCCTCGCTGCTCATCTCTTCGCTGCTCACTTGCGTCACCTCGTCGAAGAAGTCGCGGCGTTGGCCGTGTCAGTGGATTCCGAGTTCCTTGCCGATGAAATCGAAGACTTCGTCGTCGGTAGACGATTCGAGCTTCTCCGCAACTCCGGTCTCGGCGGTCTGTGCCCGAGCCTCCCGCCACTTGGCGAGGACGACTTCGAGGCGGTTGGTGATCAGGGCGGATTCGTCCTCGCCGGAGAGTGCGGCGAGCATGCCCTCCAGCCTGTCCAGTTCGGCCAGGACGGGCTTGGCCGGGCTGGCCTCCTCGATCAGGCCGGCCCGCAGGTGGTCGGCGAGCGCGGCGGAGGTGGGGTAGTCGAACAGCAGGGTGCTGGGCAGGCGCAGGCCGGTGGCGGTGCCGAGGCGGTCGCGCAGTTCGACGGCGGTCAGCGAGTCGGCGCCGAGGTCGTTGAAGGCCCGGTCGGCCTCGACGGTGTCGATGCTCGGGTGGCCGAGGACGGCGGCGGCCTCGGTGCGGACCAGGTCGGTCAGCAGCCGGTCCTGTTCGGCGCGGGGCAGTTCGGCGAGCTGCCGGGCCAGCGCGTTGCCCGCGCCGCCGCCGTCGGCGGCGGGGTCGGGGTCCTGGCCGCCGAGCGCCTCGACGACCTCGGGGAGGCTCTCGATCAGCGGGCTGGGGCGGCGCAGCGTGAACGGCGGGGCGAACCGCGTCCAGTCCACGTCGACCACGGTGAGCAGCCGGTCGTCGCCGTCGAGGGCCTGGGCGAGCGCGTCGATCGCCCGGTCGGGGTCGATCAGGCGCAGGCCGCGGCGGGTCATCGCGGCGGCGCCCTCGGCGTCGGTCATGCCGCCGCCGTCCCACGGGCCCCAGGCCACCGAGGTGGCGGTGAGGCCGCGGGCGTGGCGGTTCTCGGCGAGCGCGTCGAGGTAGGTGTTGGCGGCGGCGTAGCCGGCCTGCAGGCCGCTGCCCCAGGTCGCCGCGATGGAGGAGAACAGGACGAAGGCGTCGAGGTCGAGGTCGGCGGTGAGCCGGTCGAGGGTGGCGGCGCCGGTGGCCTTGGCGGCCAGGACGGCGGCGGTCTCGTCGACGGTGACGTCGTCGAGCGGGGTGGCCTGGGCGGCCCCGGCGGCGTGCAGGACGGTGGATAGCGCGGGGCCGTCCCCGTTGACGTGCTCGATCAGGGCGGCCAGTTCGGCGTCCAGGGCGGCGTCGCAGGCGAGCACGTCGACCCGGGTGCCGGTGGTGGCGAGTTCGGCGGCCAGGGCGGCGGTGCCGTCGGCGTGGGCGCCGGAGCGGCTGGTCAGGACGATCCGCTCGGTGCCGCGGCCGGCCAGCCAGCGGGCGGTGTGCCCGCCGATGGCGCCGGTGCCGCCGGTGATCAGGGCGGTGCCGCGCGGGACGAACCGGCCGGTGGCGTGGGGCCGGGGGGCGCGGGTGAGGCGGCGGCCGTAGAGGCCGGTGGGGCGGATCGCGGCCTGGTCCTCGCCGCACTCGGCGAGCACCGCGCAGAAGAGCTCGGCGGCACGGGCGTCGAAGACGGCGGGCAGGTCGAGCAGGCCACCGCCGTGGTCGGGGTGCTCCAGGGTGGCGACCCGGCCCAGGCCCCAGGTCTGGGCCTGGACGGGGCTGTCGAGGGTGTCGTCGGGCCCGGCGGCGACCGCGCCGCGGGTGAGCGCCCACATCGGGGCGTGGACGCCCTCGGCGATCAGCGCCTGGATCAGGGTCTGGGTGCCGGCCAGGCCGTTGGCCAGGCCGGGGTGGCCGGGCAGCGGGGTCTCGTCCAGGGCGAGCAGCGAGACCACGCCGGCGACGCCGTCGGCGGGCAGGGCGGTGGCGATCAGGGCGGCGAGCCGCCGCTGGTCGGTGGTCTCGTCGGTGGCGAGTTCGACGGGGTGGGCGCCGTGCGCGGCGAGGGTCCGGGCGCAGTCGCGCCACAGGTCGCCGCGGGCCTGGTCGGGGGTGCCGACCAGCAGCCAGTTCCCGGCGAGTTCGGCGGGGCCGGGGTCGGGGACGGGTTCCCAGTCGATCCGGTAGCGCCAGTTCGCGGTCGCCGGGCGGTCCTGTTCGCGGCGGCGCCAGGACGCCAGCGCGGGCAGCACGGCGCCGAGTTCGGCGCTGCCCGGGACGGCCAGGGTGTCGGCGAGGCG
Source organism: Kitasatospora sp. NPDC057198 (assembly GCF_042670125.1). Taxonomy (NCBI): domain Bacteria; kingdom Bacillati; phylum Actinomycetota; class Actinomycetes; order Kitasatosporales; family Streptomycetaceae; genus Kitasatospora; species Kitasatospora sp. NPDC057198. The sequence goes on from NZ_JBHUWH010000108.1 coordinate 6,136, forward strand.
GTCCAGGTCGCCGTCCTCGACGGCGGCCCAGAACTCCTGCTCGGCGGCGCCGGCCGTACCGGCGGCGTTCGGCGGGGTCTGGGTCCCCTGGGGCCAGTAGGTGGTGTGCCGGAACGCCTGGGTGGGCAGTTCGGCGGGCCGGGCGGCGGGCAGCAGGGCCGCCCAGTCCACGGCCGCGCCGTGCACGTGCGCCTTGGCGAGGCCGGTGACCAGGGCGGTGACGCTCTCCTCGGTGCGCCGCTGGAGCGGGACGAAGGCGGTGCCGGGGTGTCCGGCGGCGGCCGCGATGTCGGGGCCGAGCGAGGACAGCGACCCGTCGGGGCCGACCTCGACGACCACCGTGACGCCCTGGGCGGTGAGCGCGGCGACCGCGTCGGCGAACCGGACGGCCTGCCGGGTCTGCGCGGGCCAGTAGCCGGGCTCGCAGGCGGTGACCGGCTCGCCGGTCAGTGCGCCGATCCAGGTCAGTTCCGGCCGGTGGTACGTCAGTTCCTCGGCGACGGCGCCGAGTTCGTCGACCACCGGGTCCATCGCGGCGGAGTGGAAGGCGTGCGAGACGCGCAGCTGCCGCACCCGGTGGCCGTACTGCCGCCACTCCTCGACGACCTGCTCGACGGCCCCGGCCTCGCCGGAGACGACCACCGACTCGGGTCCGTTGACCGCGGCGATCTCCACCCCGTCCAGGCCGTTCAGGCCGCCCAGGACGTCGGACTCGGAGGCGTTGATCGCGGCCATCGCGCCGCCGTCGGGCAGTGCCTCCATCAGCCGGGCGCGGGTGGCGACCAGGCGGACGGCGTCGGGCAGCGGGAGGACGCCGGCGACGTGCGCGGCGGCGATCTCGCCGACCGAGTGGCCGGTGACCGCGTCGGGGGTGAGCCCGGCGGCCCGCAGGACGGCGGCGAGGGCGACCTCGAAGGCGAACAGGCCGGTCTGCGCGTACAGCGTGCGGTCGGCGAGCTCGTCGGCCCGTTCGGCGTCGCCGAGCACCACGTCCCGGACGGGGACGCCGAGTTCGAGTTCCAGCAGGCCGCACACCCGGTCGAAGGTCTCGGCGAACACCGGGCTGCCCTCGTACAGGCCGCGGCCCATGCCGGCCCACTGGGCGCCCTGGCCGGCGAAGACCAGGCCGACCCGGGCGCCGGCCTTCGCCGTGCCCGTCACCAGGGCGGCGGCGGGGGTGCCGGCGGCCAGCGCCCGGACGGCGCCGAGCAGGTCGTCGCGGCCGGTGCCGACGGCGACGGCGCGGTGCTCCAGGGCGGCGCGGGTGGTGGCCAGGGCGCGGGCCACCTCGGCGGGGGCGGCGTCCGGGCGTTCGGCCAGCCAGTCGTGCAGGCGGTCGGCCTGCGCGGCCAGGCCCTCGGCGGTGCGGCCGGAGAGCAGCCAGGCACCGGCCCGGGGCAGCACCGGCTCGCCGACCGGGGCGGGCCCGCCGGGCGCCGCGGGGGCCTCCTCGATGATGACGTGCGCGTTGGTGCCGCTGATGCCGAACGCGGAGACGCCGGCCCGGCGCACCCGCTCCCCGGCCGGCCAGGCGACCGGCTCGGCCAGCAGCCGGACGTCGCCGGCCTCCCAGTCCACGTGCGGGGAGGGCTGCTCGACGTGCAGGGTGCGGGGCAGTTCCTGGTGCTGGAGCGCCAGCACCGTCTTGATCACGCCGGCCATGCCGGCCGCGGCCTGGGTGTGCCCGAGGTTGGACTTCACCGAGCCGAGCCACAGCGGCCGGCCCTCCGGCCTCCCCTGCCCGTAGGTGGCGAGCAGCGCCTGCGCCTCGATCGGGTCGCCGAGCGGGGTGCCGGTGCCGTGCGCCTCGACGGCGTCCACGTCGGCGGGGGTCAGGCCCGCGTCGGCGAGCGCCGCGCGGATGACGCGCTGCTGGGAGGGGCCGTTGGGGGCGGTCAGGCCGTTGGACGCGCCGTCCTGGTTGATCGCCGAGCCGCGCACCACGGCGAGCACCCGGTGCCCGTTGCGGAGCGCGTCGGACAGCTTCTCGACGACGACCATCCCGGCGCCCTCGCCCATGCCCATGCCGTCGGCCCCGGCGGAGAACGCCTTGGAGCGGCCGTCGGCGGCCAGGCCGCGCTGGCGGGCGAAGCCGACCATCTCCCACGGCGTGGCCATCACCGCGACGCCGCCGACCAGGGCCAGCGAGCACTCGCCGGAGCGCAGCGCCGCGGCGGCGGTGTGCAGGGCGACCAGCGAGGACGAGCAGGCGGTGTCGACGGTCAGCGCCGGGCCCTCCAGGCCGAGCGTGTAGGCGATCCGGCCGGAGATGATGCTGGTCGCGTTGCCGGTGATCAGGTGGCCCTCGGCGGTGGCGGCGCCGTCCCGGCCGCTGAGCTGCATGCTGGCCAGCGCGTAGTTGGACGAGTAGCCGCCGACGAACACGCCGGTGCGCGAGCCGCCCAGCCGGGACGGGTCGATGCCCGCCGTCTCCAGGGCCTCCCAGGACAGTTCGAGCATCAGGCGCTGCTGCGGGTCCATCGCCAGGGCCTCGCGCGGCGAGATGCCGAAGAAGTCCGCGTCGAAGCGGCCGGCCTGGTGCAGGAAGCCGCCGCGCCGGGAGTAGGTGGTGCCGGGGTGCGCCGGGTCCGGGTCGAACAGGGTGTCGGCGTCCCAGCCGCGGTCGGTCGGGAACTCCGAGATGCCCTCGCCGCCGGCGGCGAGCAGCCGCCACAGCTGTTCGGGGGTGTCCAGGCCGCCGGGGAAGCGGCAGCCCATGCCGACGATCGCGATCGGCTCGTCGTCGTCGCGGGCGGCGGCCGGGGCGGCCGGCGCGGCGGCGGCGAGGCCGGCGAGCGCGCCGAGCAGTTCGGTGCGCAGGTGCCCGGCGAGCAGCACCGGGCTGGGGTGGTCGAACAGCAGGGTGGCGGGCAGCCGCAGGCCGGTCGCGGTGGCGATCCGGTTGCGCAGCTCGACCGAGGTCAGCGAGTCGAAGCCCAGTTCGCTGAACGCGCGGGTCGGTTCGACCTCGTCGGCGCTCGCGTGGTCGAGCACGGCGGCGGCCTGTTCGCGGACGGTGTCGACCAGCAGCCGGTCCTGCTCGGTGCGGGTCAGGCCGGCCAGCCGGGCCGCGAGCCCGCCCCCGGCCTCCGGTCCGGCGGGGGCGTCGGCCCGCTGGGCCTCCTTCAGCCGCCGGGCGTCGGGCAGGTCGCGCAGGAACGGGACGTCGAGGATCTGGGCCTGGCCGGGGGCGGCCGCGAAGGCCGGCCAGTCCAGGTCCATGACGGTCAGCACGGTGTCGGTGCCGCCGATCGCGGCGCCGAGCGCCTTGACCGCGACCGCCGGGTCCATCAGGACCTCCCAGCGGTTGCGGCGCAGCCGCTGCCGGGCGGCCTCGGTGCCGCCGGAGACGCCCTCGCCGGCCCAGGGGCCCCAGGCGATCGACAGGGCGGGCAGGCCGCGCGAGCGCCGGTTCTCGGCGAGCGCGTCCAGGAACGCGTTGGCGGCCGAGTAGTTGCCCTGTCCGGCGCCGCCGAAGGTCGCGGCGGCGGAGGAGAACAGCACGAACGCGTCCAGGTCCAGACCGGCCGTCAGCTCGTCCAGGTGGACGGCGGCCAGCGCCTTGGGGGCCAGCGCGGCGGCCAGCCGTTCGGCGTCCAGGCCGTCCAGGACGCCGTCGTCCAGGACGCCCGCGGTGTGCAGGACGGCGCGCAGCGGGGCGCCGGCGGTGCCCGTCCGGGCCAGCAGGGCGGCCAGGTCGGCGCGGTTCGCGCCGTCGCAGGCGGTGACCTCGACGGCGGTGCCGGCGGCGGCGACCTCGGCGGCGAGCGCGGCCGCGCCCTTCGCGGCGGCGCCGGAGCGGCTGGCCAGCACCAGCCGTTCGGCGCGCCCGGCCAGCCAGCGGGCGCTGTGCCCGCCGACGGCGCCGGTGCCGCCGGTGATCAGGACGGTGCCGCGCGGCGTCCACTCCCGCTCCGCCCGGGGGCGGGGGGCGCGGGTGAGGCGGCGGCCCAGGATGCCGGCCGGGCGGATCGCCACCTCGTCCTCGCCGCAGCCGGCCAGCACGGTGCACAGGCGGCTCGCGGCCCGCTCGTCCAGGACGGCGGGCAGGTCGATCAGGCCGCCCCAGCGGTCGGGCTGCTCCAGGAAGACGACCCGGCCCAGGCCCCAGGTCTGGGTGCGCAGCGGGTGGGTCAGCGGGTCGCCGGGGCCGGTGGCGACCGCGCCGGAGGTGGCGTTCCACAGCGGGGCGGTGACGGCCGCGTCGGCCAGCGCCTGGATCAGCGCCAGGGTGCCGGCCAGTCCGGCGGGCACCGAGGGCAGTGCGGGCAGCGGGGCGTCGTCCAGGCCGAGCAGCGAGAGCACGCCGGCCACCGGTTGCGGCGCGGCGGCGGCCGCGGCGGCCAGGTCGGCGGCGATCCGTTCGCGCCGCGCCGCGGCGGTGTCGACCTCGACGGCCGCGACCTGGACGCCGCGCGCGGTCAGCGCCCGCAGGCAGGCGTCGGCCAGCTCCGCGGCGGGCCCGGTCAACCGCGCGGGCACGGCCGCCAGCCACGTCCCGGCCGGCACCGCCGGGGCGGGGTCGGTGACGGGCGACCAGGCGACCCGGTAGCGCCAGTTGCCGGTGGTGTCGCGGTCGCGCTCGCGGCGCCGCCAGGACGCCAGCGCGGGCAGCACCTCGCCGAACGGGCGGCGCCCGTCCACGGCCAGGGTGTCGGCCAGGCGGTCCAGGTCGCCGTCCTCGACGGCGGCCCAGAACCGGGTCTCGGCCTCGGTCGCGGCGGCGGCCGCGCCGTCCGTGCCGGTCGGTCGGGTGCCGGTCAGCCAGTACCGCTGGTGCTGGAAGGCGTGGGTGGGCAGGTCGGTGCGGCGGCCGGCGGGCAGCACGGCCGTCCAGTCGACGGCGGGGCCGCCGACGTGCACCCGGGCCAGTGCGGCCAGCAGCCCGGCCGCCCCGCCGCGCTCGCGCTCCAGGGTGCCGGTGACCACGGGGGTGCCGGCCGTGCCGAGGTCCTCGACGGTCTCGGTGATGCCGCCGGTCAGCACCGGCTGCGGCGACACCTCGACGAAGACCTGGTTGCCGGCGGCGGCCAGCTCCCGGACCGCCTCGTCGAAGCGGACGGTGTTGCGGACGTTGGCGAACCAGTAGCCGGCGTCCAGTTCGGTGCCGTCCATCCACCGGCACTCGACGGTCGAGAACAGCGGGACGCGCCCGGCACCCGGGGCGATCGCGGCCAGGCCCTCGGCCAGCACGCCCTCCAGCGCGGACACCCCGGCGGAGTGCGCCACGAAGTCGGTCACCGGGATCGGCCAGCGCATCACCTTGCGGGCGGCCAGCGCGGCCCCGAACTCCGCCAGCGCCGCGCTCTCGCCGGACACCACGGTCGCAGCGGGCCCGTTGACGGCCGCGACCGCCAGCCGGTCGCCCCACGGGGCGAGCAGCTCGCGCACCGCCGCGACGGGCATCACCACCGAGAGCATCCCGCCGCCGGTACCGAGGCCGGACAGCGCCCGGCTGCGCACCGTCACCACCCGGGCGGCGTCGTCCAGCGACAGGATCCCGGCCACCGTGGCGGCGGCGATCTCGCCCTGCGAGTGGCCGACCACCGCGCCCGGACGGACGCCCGCGGCCTCCCACACCGCAGCGAGCGACACCATCACCGCCCACAGCGCGGGCTGCACCACCTCGGCCGCGTCCAGTGCGGGCGCCCCCTCGGCGCCCGCGAGCACCCCGGTCAGCGACCAGTCGACGTACGGGGCGAGCGCCTGCTCGCACTCGGCCAGCCGGGCCGCGAACACCGGGCTGGCGGCGGCGAGTTCACGCCCCATGCCGGCCCACTGCGCGCCCTGCCCGGGGAAGACGAACACCGCCTCCCCGGCCTCGGCGGCCGCTGCCGTGCCGACCACCGCCCCGGCGGCCGGTTCGCCCGCCGCGACGGCGGCCAGGGCCGCCAGCAGCCCGGCCCGGTCGGTGCCGGTCACCACGGCCCGGTACTCGTGCACCGAGCGGGTCGCCGCCAGCGACCAGGCCACGTCCGCCGGGTCCGCGTCCGGGCGGGTCGCCAGGTGCTCGGCCAGCCGGGCCGCCTGCCGGCGCAGCCCGCCGGCCGTCCGGCCCGAGACCGTCCAGGCGTGCGGGGCGCCCGCGTCCAGCACGGCCGGCTCCGGCCGGGCCGCGGGCTGCGGCTCCGGGGCGGGCGCCTCCTCCAGGATCAGGTGGGCGTTGGTGCCGCTGACGCCGAACGAGGACACGCCCGCGCGGCGCGGCCGCCCGTCCGTCTCCCAGGGCAGCGCCTCGGTCAGCAGCCGGACGTCCCCGGCCGACCAGTCGACGTACGGCGAGGGCTCGTCCACGTGCAGGGTGGCCGGCAGGCTCCGGTGCTGGAGCGCCAGCACCATCTTGATCAGGCCGCTGACGCCGGCCGCGCCCTGGGTGTGGCCGATGTTGGACTTCACCGAGCCGAGCCACAGCGGGCGGCCCTCCGGGCGGCCCTGGCCGTAGGTCGCGATCACGGCCTGCGCCTCGATCGGGTCGCCCAGCACCGTGCCGGAGCCGTGCGCCTCCACCACGTCCACGTCCGAGGTGGTCAGCCCGGCGTCGGCCAGGGCGGCGCGGATGACGCGCTGCTGGGACGGGCCGTTGGGGGCGGTCAGGCCGTTGGAGGCGCCGTCCTGGTTGACGGCGCTGCCCCGCACCACCGCCAGCACCGGGTGCCCGTTGCGCCGGGCGTCGGACAGCCGCTCCAGGACGACCATGCCCGCGCCCTCGGCGACGCCCATGCCGTCCGCCGCGGCGGCGAAGGACTTCGAGCGGCCGTCCGGCGACAGGCCGCGCTGCTTGCTGACCCAGACGAACAGGTCCGGGGCGGAGGCCACGAACGCGCCGCCGGCCAGCGCCAGCGTGCACTCGCCGCTGCGCAGCGCCCGGCTCGCCAGGTTGACCGCGACCAGCGCCGAGGAGCAGGCCGTGTCGACGGTGACCGACGGGCCCTCCAGGCCGAAGGTGTAGGAGATCCGGCCGGAGAGCACGCTCGTCGTGGTGCCCGTCAGCAGGTGCGCCTCCAGGCCCTCCGAGGCGTCCGGCCCGACCAGGCCGTAGCCGGCGTAGCTGGCGCCGGTGAACACGCCGGTCCGGCTGCCGCGCAGCCGCTCCTGCGGGATGCCCGCGCGCTCCAGCGCCTCCCAGGCGGTCTCCAGCAGCAGGCGCTGCTGCGGGTCCATGGCCAGGGCCTCGCGCGGGCTGATGCCGAAGAACCCGGCGTCGAACTCGGCGGCGTTGTAGACGAACCCGCCCTGCCGGACGTACGCCGTGCCCGGGTTGTCCGGGTCCGGGTCGTACAGCGCCTCCAGGTCCCAGCCGCGGTCCTGCGGGAACGCGCCGATCGCGTCGCCGCCGGCGTCCAGCAGCTCCCACAGCTCCTCGGGGCTGCGCACGCCGCCGGGGAAGCGGCAGCCCATGCCGACGATCACGATCGGGTCGTCGTCCGCCGCCGCCGCGGGCACCGGGGCGCCCGCGCCCGCGTCCGCCGCCGGGTCGCCCAGCAGCTCCGCGCGCAGGTAGCCGGCCAGCACCACCGGGTTCGGGTAGTCGAACAGCAGGGTCGCGGGCAGTTTCAGGCCGGTCGCCGCGCCCAGCCGGTTGCGCAGCTCCACGGCGGTCAGCGAGTCGAAGCCCAGCTCGCTGAAGGCCCGGCCGCGGCCGACCGCCTCCGGCGAGGCGTACTCCAGCACCGCGGCGGCCTCGGCCCGGACCAGGTTGACCAGCGTCCGGTCCTGCTCGGCGGCCGGCAGCCCGGCGAGCCGGCGGCGCAGCGGGGTCGCCGCGGCCGGGTCCGCCGCCGGGGCGGCCGGGTCGCCGGCGAGCGCCGCCGCGACCTCCGGCAGCGCGGCCAGCAGCGGGCTGGGGCGGCGCAGCGTGAACGGCGGCGCGAACCGCGCCCAGTCCACGTCGGCGACGGTGACGGCGTCCTCGCGGCCGTCCAGGATCTCGGCGAGCGCCCGGACGGCGTGGTTCTCGTCCATCACCATCAGGCCGCCGCGGGCCATCCGGGCGCCGGTCTCGGCGTCGGTCATGCCGCCGCCGCCCCACGGTCCCCAGGCCACCGAGGTCGCGGTCAGGCCCCGGGCCCGGCGGGTCTCCGCCAGGGCGTCCAGGAAGGTGTTCGCGGCCGCGTAGGCGGGCTGGACGCTGCTGCCCCAGGTCGCCGAGATCGACGAGAACAGCACGAACGCGTCCAGTTCCAGGCCGAGTTCGCGGGTCAGCTCGTCCAGGTGGACGGCGCCGGCGGTCTTCGCGGCCAGGACCGCGGCGGTCTCGGCCAGGTCGGTGTCGGCGACGGTGGTGGCCTGGCCGACGCCGGCGGTGTGCAGCACCGTCGACAGGGCGGGGCCGTCCGCGGCGATCCGTTCCAGCAGGCCGGACAGGTCGGTGCGGGAGGCCGCGTCGCAGGACACCACCTCGACGTCGCTGCCGCGGGCGGCCAGCGCGGCGGCCCGGGCGGCGAGGCCGGCGGCGGCCGGGCCGGAGCGGCTGGTCAGCACCAGGCGGCGGGTGCCGCGTTCGGCCAGCCAGTCGGCGACGTGGCCGCCGATCGCGCCGGTGCCGCCGGTGACCAGGGCCGTCCCGCCGGGCGTCCAGGGGCGCTCGGGGGTGTGCGGCCGGGGCGCGCGGGTGAGCCGGCGGGCCAGCAGGCCGGACGGGCGGATCGCCACCTGGTCCTCGCCGCAGCCGGCCAGCACGGCGGCCAGCCGGCCCGCGGCCGCCTCGTCCAGGGTCGGCGGCAGGTCGACCAGGCCGCCCCAGCGTTCCGGGTGCTCGAGCGCGACGACCCGGCCCAGGCCCCACACCTGGGACTGCACGGGCCCGGCCGCGGTGCCCGCCACCGCGCCGGTGGTGGCCGCCCACAGCGGGGCGTCGACGCCGGCGTCGCCGAGCGCCTGCACCAGGGCCAGGGTGGCGGCCAGGCCGGCCGGCACCACCGGGTGCTCGGGCAGCGGCGACTCGTCCAGGGCGAGCAGCGACAGCACGCCCGCGAGCGGGCCGTCCGGCAGCGCGGCGCGGACGGCCTCCCGGTCGAGGCCGGGGCCGCCGGTCAGGACGGCGGTGTCCGCGCCGCGGGCGGTCAGCGCCGCCGCGTACGGGCCGGCGTCCGTCCCGGCGGGCACCACCAGCAGCCAGGTGCCGGCGAGCCGGGCCGGGGCCGGGTCCGCGACGGGCGCCCAGGTCACCCGGTAGCGCCAGTCGCCGGTGACCGTGCGGTCCCGTTCGCGGCGCCGCCAGGACGCCAGCGCGGGCAGCACGGCGCCGAGTTGGCCGCTGTCCTGGACGGCCAGGGTGTCGGCGAGGCCGGCCAGGTCGCCGTCCTCGACGGCCGCCCAGAACGCGGCCTCGGCCTCGCCGCCCGCCGCGGCGGACGGTTCGGGCGCGGCCTGCAGCCAGTAGTGCTGGTGCTCGAAGGCGTAGGTGGGCAGGTCGACCCGCTCGGCGGCGGGCAGCACGGCCGCCCAGTCGACGGGCAGGCCGCCGGTGTGCGCCTGGCCGAACGCGGCGACCAGGCGGGCGGCGCCCGCGTCCTCGCGCTCCAGGGTGCCGATGCTCAGCACCTCCAGGCCCATGTCCTCGGCGGTCTCGGTGACGGACGCCGCCAGCACCGGGTGGGTGGAGACCTCGACGAACGCGCCGTGGCCGCTCTCCAGCAGGGTGCGGGTGGCCTCCTCGAAGCGCACCATCCGGCGCAGGTTGGCGTACCAGTAGGCGGCGTCGGCCTCCGGGCCGGCCAGCCACTCGCCGGTCACCGTGGAGATCATCGGCACCCGGCCGGTCTGCGGCGCGATGCCCGCCAACTCCCGTGCCAGCACCGTCTCCAGCGGCTCCACCGCCGGCGAGTGCGCCACGAAGTCGGTCTCCGGGACGCGCCAGCGCAGCACCTTGCGCGAGGCCAGCTCGCGCTCGAACTCGGACAGCGCGTCGGCCTCGCCCGAGACCACCACGGCGGCCGGGCCGTTGACCGCGGCGACCGACAGGCGCTCGCCGAAGCCGTCCACGATCTCCCGCACGGCGGGCGAGGGCATCACCACGGACACCATCGAGCCCTGCATGGCCAGGCTCGCCAGCGCCCGGGCCCGGACGGTCACCACCCGGGCGCCGTCCTCCAGCGACAGGATCCCGGCGACGGTGGCCGCCGCGATCTCGCCCTGCGAGTGGCCGACGACCGCGTCCGGGCGGATGCCGGCGGCCTCCCACACCGCGGCGAGCGACACCATGACCGCCCACAGCACCGGCTGCACGACGTCGGCGGTGTCCAGCCCCGGCGCGCCGTCCGCGCCCGCCAGCACCTCGGCCGGCGACCAGTCGGCGTACGGGGCCAGGGCCGCCGAGCACTCGGCCAGCCGCGCCGCGAACACCGGTGACTCGGCGAGCAGTTGACGGCCCATGCCGACCCACTGCGCGCCCTGCCCGGCGAACACGAACGCCGTCCGGCCGGCCGCCCGGGAGCCGCCCGGCGCGCCCGCCGCCAGCCGGTCCAGCCCGGCCAGCAGCTCGGCCCGGTCGCCCACCAGGGCCGCCCGGTGCTCGAACACCGACCGGGTCACCGCCAGCGAACGGGCCACCGCCGCCGGGTCCAGCTCCGGCCGGGCCGCCGCCCACTCGCGCAGCCGGGCCGCCTGCGCGGCCAGCGCGCGGGCCGAGCGGGCGGACAGCGTCCACACGGCGGGGGCGCCGACGACCACCGGCAGTGCGCCCTCCGGCGCCCCGGGTGCCTCGGGCGCCGGCTCGGCCCCGGCCGGGGTCGGGGCCTCCTCGAGGATCAGGTGCGCGTTGGTGCCGCTCATGCCGAACGAGGACACGCCCGCGCGGCGCGGCCGCCCGTCCGTCTCCCAGGGCAGCGCCTCGGTCAGCAGCTCCACCTCGCCCGCCGACCAGTCGATGTGCGGCGAGCGCTCGGCGGCGTGCAGGGTGGCCGGCAGCGTGCGGTTGCGCAGCGCCATCACCATCTTGATCACGCCCGCGACGCCGGCCGCGGCCTGGGTGTGCCCGATGTTGGACTTCACCGAGCCGAGCCGCAGCGGCCCGTTGCCGCCGCGCTCCTGGCCGTAGGTGGCCAGCAGCGCCTGCGCCTCGATCGGGTCGCCCAGCGGGGTGCCGGTGCCGTGCGCCTCCACCACGTCCACCTCGTCCGGCCGCAGGCCCGCGTTGGCCAGGGCCGCGCGGATCACCCGCTGCTGGGACGGGCCGTTGGGGGCGGTCAGGCCGTTGGAGGCGCCGTCCTGGTTGGTGGCGCTGCCGCGGATCACCGCGAGCACCCGGTGCCCGTTGCGGAGCGCGTCGGACAGCCGCTCGACGACGACCACGCCCGCGCCCTCGCCGAGGCCCATGCCGTCGGCGCCCGCCGAGAACGGCTTGCACCGGCCGTCCGGCGCCAGGCCCATCTGGCGGCTGAACTGGTCGAACAGCAGCGGGTTCGCCGCCACCATCACGCCGCCCGCCAGGGCCAGCGTGCACTCGCCCGAGCGCACCGCCTGGCTCGCCAGGTGCAGCGCGACCAGCGAGGACGAGCACGCCGTGTCCACCGTCACCGCCGGGCCCTCCAGGCCCAGCACGTAGGAGACCCGGCCGGAGACCACGCTGGTCGAGATGCCGGTGACCAGGTGCCCGTCCAGTTCGCCGCGCAGGCCCGAGCTCCAGCCGTAGCCGGACGCCGAGGCGCCCGCGAACACGCCGGTCGGAGTGCCGCGCAGCGCCGCCGGGTCGATGCCCGCCCGCTCCAGCGCCTCCCAGGCGACCTCCAGCAGCAGGCGCTGCTGCGGGTCCATCGACACCGCCTCGCGCGGGCTGATGCCGAAGAAGCCCGCGTCGAAGCCGGTCGCGTCGTAGACGAAACCGCCCGACCGGACCGGGCCGCCCTCGGCGGCCGCGCCGGTGCCCTCGATCACCCAGCCGCGGTCCTCCGGCAGCACCGAGATCGCGTCCGTCCCGGCCGTCACCAGCTCCCACAGCGCCTCCGGGCCGGTCGCCCCGCCCGGGTAGCGGCACGCCATGCCGACGATCGCCAGCGGCTCGTCGACGGCGGCGGCCGCGACCGGCGCGGCCTGCGCGACGTCCTGGGCGCCCGCCAGCAGCGCGAGCAGGAACTCGGCGGCGGCGGTCGGCGTCGGCGCGTCGAACATCAGCGTCGCGGGCAGTTGCAGCCCGGTCGCCGCGCCCAGCCGGTTGCGCAGCTCGACCGAGGTCAGCGAGTCGAAGCCGAGGTCGCTGAACGCCCGGGTGGCCTCGACGGCCTCCGGCGAGGCGTAGTCCAGCACCCCGGCCGCCTCGGACTGCACGAGGTGCACCAGTGCCCGGTGCTGCTCCAGCCGGGACAGGCCCGCCAGCCGGCGCTGCCAGGCCGCGCCCGCCTCCGAGGCCGCCACCGGGGCGGACCCGGCCGCCACCGGGGCGTCGCCCTCCAGCGCCCGCCGCACCTCCGGCAGCCCCTCGATCAGCGGGCTGGGGCGGCGCAGCGTGAACGGCGGGGCGAACCGCTCCCAGTCGATGTCGGCGACGGTCAGCTGCTCCTCGCCGCCGTCCAGGACCTGCGCCAGCGCCCGGACGGCCCGGTCCTTGTCCATCACCACCAGGCCGCGGCGGCGGCCCTGCTCGGCCCCCGCCTCGTCGGTCATGCCGCCGCCGCCCCAGGAGCCCCAGGCCACCGAGGTCGCGGTCCGGCCGTGCGCCCGGCGGTGCTCGGCCAGGCCGTCCAGGTAGGTGTTCGCGGCCGCGTAGGCGGGCTGCAGGCCACTGCCCCAGGTCGCGGCGATCGACGAGAACAGCACGAACGCGTCGAGGTCCGCACCGGCCGTCAGCTCGTCCAGGTGGGCGGCGCCGGTGGCCTTCGCGGCCAGGACGGCGGCGGTCTCGGCCAGGTCGGTGTCGTGCACGGTCGAGTGCTGGACGACGCCCGCGGTGTGGAACACCGAGGACAGCGCGGGGCCGGTGGCGGCGATCCGCTCCAGCAGCGCGGCCAGCGCGGCGCGGTCGGCCGCGTCGCAGGCCACCACCTCGACGGCGCTGCCCCGGGCGGCCAGCGCCGCGGCCCGCGCCGCCGTGCCGGCCGTGCCCGCGCCCGAACGGCTGGTCAGCACCAGGCGCGGGGCGCCCCGGCCGGCCAGCCACTCGGCGACGTGGCCGCCGATCGCGCCCGTGCCGCCGGTCACCAGCACCGTCCCGGCGGGCGTCCACCCGGTGCCGCCGGACTTCGGCGCACCGGCCCGCACCAGCCGCCGGCCGAACACCCCGGCCGGGCGGATCGCCGCCTGGTCCTCGCGGCCGCCCGCCAGCAGGGCGGCCAGCCTGGTTCCGGCGGCGGCGTCGAACTCCTCCGGCAGGTCGACCAACCCGCCCCAGCGGTCCGGGTGTTCGAGGCC
>NZ_JBHUWH010000109.1:0-2651 GCF_042670125.1 Kitasatospora sp. NPDC057198
TTCCTGCGGCGCTCAGCCCGCGGCGGCCAGCTGCCCGCAGGCGCCGTCGATCTCCTGGCCGCGGGTGTCGCGGACGGTGGTGGGCACGCCGTGCGCCTGCAGGCGGCGGACGAACTCGCGCTCGTCCTCCGGCCGGGAGGCCGTCCACTTCGAGCCCGGCGTCGGGTTGAGCGGGATCAGGTTCACGTGCACCCGGCGGTTCTTGATCAGCCGGCCGAGCAGGTCGGCGCGCCACGCCTGGTCGTTGATGTCCTTGATCAGCGCGTACTCGATGGACACCCGGCGGCCGGACTTCTCCGCGTAGTTCCACGCGGCGTCCAGCACCTCGTCGACCTTCCAACGGGTGTTGACCGGCACCAGCTCGTCGCGCAGCTCGTCGTCCGGCGCGTGCAACGACAGCGCGAGGCGGCAGCTCAGGCCCTCGTCGGCGAAGCGGTGCATGGCCGGGACCAGGCCGACGGTGGAGACGGTGATGCCGCGCTGCGAGAGGCCGAAGCCGTCCGGGGACGGGTCGGTCAGTCGGCGGATCGCCGACAGCACCCGGTTGTAGTTGGCCAGCGGCTCGCCCATGCCCATGAACACCACGTTCGACAGCCGGGCCTCGCCGCCGGGGACGGCCCCGGACTTGAGGTCGCGCATGCCGGACGCGATCTGCTCGACGATCTCCGCGGTGGACAGGTTCCGGGTCAGCCCGGCCTGGCCGGTCGCGCAGAACGGGCAGTTCATGCCGCAGCCGGCCTGCGAGCTGATGCACATCGTGACGCGGTCCGGGTAGCGCATCAGCACCGACTCGACCAGCGTGCCGTCGAACAGCTTCCACAGCGTCTTGCGGGTGGCGTCGTCGTCGCAGGAGACGTGCCGCACCACGGACATCAGCTCGGGCAGCAGCGCCTCGGTCAGCTTCGTCCGGCTCGCCGCCGGGATGTCCGTCCAGGTCTCCGGGTCGGCGGACATCCGCCCGAAGTAGTGGTTCGACAGCTGCTTCGCGCGGAACGGCTGTTCGCCCAGCTCGGCGACGGCCTCCTTGCGCTCGGCAGGGCTGAGGTCGGCGAGGTGTCGCGGGGGCTTGGCGCCACGCGGCGCGACAAAGGTCAGTTCTCCGGGCTTAGGCATGGTTCATCCAGTGTCTCAGATCCGGGGAACCGCTCCGCGTCCCGCGGGCGGCCCAAGAGTTGAACGCGTTCAAATCATCTGGAGCGATCATCCCGGCGGGGACGGGCGTTCCGTCCGCCGAGGAGGACCGGGGCCCGGTGCTCGCCGCCGTCGGCGACCTGTCGGGCGGGGCACTCGTCCGGAGCGTGTTCCTCCCGGGCGGCGGCAGCGGCGTCCTCCTCGTGGGGATGGCCTGCCTCGCCCTGCTGTCCGACGGCACCGGCTCCACGCTCTCGGAGGGCGTGCCCGCCGGGCTGCTGTTCGCGCCGACGGTTCCCCACCTCCGGTGGCGGACGGCCCCCGGACGCGGTGGCATCACGGGGGCGTTCGAACGTCGGAGGCTCGGCCGCCGGGCTCAGGCCGGGCTCGGCCGCCTGGCTCGGCCACCTGGCTCGGCCGCCGGGCTCAGCTGCCGACGAAGACCGCGAGCAGCAGCCAGACCACCGGGGCGGTGGGCAGCAGGGAGTCCAGCCGGTCCATGATGCCGCCGTGGCCGGGGAGCAGGGTGCCCATGTCCTTGATGCCGAGGTCGCGCTTGATCATCGACTCGGCGAGGTCGCCGAGGGTGGCGGTGACGGCCGCGCAGCCGCCCAGGATCAGGCCCTGCCACCAGGTGCCGTCGTCGATCAGGTACTGCATCAGCAGGGCGCCCGCGATCATCGACAGGCCGATGCCGCCCGCCAGGCCCTCGCGGGTCTTGCCGGGGCTGATGGTCGGCGCGAGTTTGTTGCGGCCGAACTTGTAGCCCACGGCGTACGCGCCGGTGTCGGAGCAGATGGTGACGACCAGGAACAGCAGGATCCGCCAGGCGCCGTCGTCCGCGGCCAGGATCAGGGCGACGAAGGTGGCCAGGAACGGCACGTAGAAGGCGGTGAAGACGCCGGCCGTTATGTCGCGCAGGTAGTTCTCCGGCGGGGTGGCCATCCGGGCCACCATCATCGCCAGGCCGGTCACGGCGAGGATCGCGGCGGCCCACTGACCGCCCTCGAAGTAGCCGGTGACGACCATGCCGACGCCGCCGACCAGCAGCGGGACCTGCGGGACGCGGACGTCCTTGCGCTCGGCGAGCCGGCTGGTGAGCTCCCAGATGCCGACGGCCACGGCGGCCGCGACGACCACCATGAAGACCGCCTTGACCACGAACAGCGAGGCCGCGACCACCGCTCCGAGTCCGACGCCCACGCCTATCGCGGCGGGCAGGTTGCGGCCGCCGCGCGGCTTGCGGGGCTGCTGGTCGGTCTGGGCCACGGGGCTCTCCTGGGCGGGGGGCATGAACTGAGTCTGTGCCGCGCCGCCCCCTCGCCATGCCGGGGGCCGCCGCGCGTGACCCGTTTGGTGTCGGCCGGGTCGGGCCACCGGTGCCGTCCCGTGCGGAGCGGGTTCGGGCCCGGGTGGAGCCGCGCCCCGGGCCGGGCGGTCGGGGCCCCGGTGCCGGGGGGAGCCGGCTGGGTACCGCACAAAAAAACCACAACAACGCATGCATGTTGTTGATCAACGAC
>NZ_JBHUWH010000109.1:2661-19434 GCF_042670125.1 Kitasatospora sp. NPDC057198
GCGGGCTGGGTCCGGATCAGACCTCCAGCAGCTCGGCTTCCTTGTGCTTGAGCAGCTCGTCGATCTGCGCCACGAACTTGGCGGTCAGGTCGTCGAGCTCCTTCTCGCCGCGGCGGCCGTCGTCCTCGCCGATCTCCTTGTCCTTGACCAGCTTGTCGATCGCGTCCTTCGCCTTGCGGCGGACGGAGCGGACCGAGACCTTGGCGTCCTCGCCCTTGCCGCGGGCCTGCTTGATGTACTCGCGGCGGCGCTCCTCGGTGAGCTGCGGGAGCACCACCCGGATGACGGAGCCGTCGTTCGACGGGTTGACGCCCAGGTCCGAGTCGCGGATCGCGGTCTCGATGGCCTTCAGCGCGGTCTTGTCGAACGGGGTGACCATGGCCATCCGCGGCTCCGGCACGGAGAACGAGGCCAGCTGGTTGATCGGCGTCAGGGCACCGTAGTACTCCGCGACGATCTTGGCGAACATCGCCGGGTGCGCGCGCCCGGTGCGGATGGCGGCGAGGTCGTCCTTGGCGACGCCCACGGCCTTCTCCATCTTCTCCTCGGCCTCGAGGAGGGTCTCATCGATCACTGTCTGCTCCCTGTCCGGTTCATCTGCTGTTGTCCCGTCCCGGTGCCCCGGACGGCTGTTGCTGCTCGGAGCCCCGACGCCTAGGCCCGGGCGGAATCCTCGCTGATGAGTGTGCCGATCTTCTCACCCTTGACCGCACGGGCGATATTGCCCTCGGCGAGCAGCTCGAAGACCAGGATCGGCAGCCCGTTGTCCTTGCACAGGGTGATCGCGGTGAGGTCGGCGACCTTGAGGTCGCGGGAGATCACCTCGGTGTAGTCCAGCGCGTCGAACCGGACCGCGGCGGGGTTGCTGCGCGGGTCGGAGTCGTAGACGCCGTCCACGCCGTTCTTGCCCATCAGCAGGACGTCGGCGTGGATCTCCAGGGCGCGCTGCACGGCGGTGGTGTCGGTGGAGAAGTACGGCATGCCCATCCCGGCGCCGAAGATCACCACGCGGCCCTTCTCCAGGTGCCGGATGGCGCGCAGCGGCAGGTACGGCTCGGCGACCTGGCCCATGGTGATGGCGGTCTGCACCCGGGTCTCCATGCCCTCCTTGATCAGGAAGTCCTGGAGCGCGAGGCAGTTCATCACGGTGCCGAGCATGCCCATGTAGTCGGAGCGGGCCCGGTCCATGCCGCGCTGCTGGAGTTCGGCGCCGCGGAAGAAGTTGCCGCCGCCGATGACGATGGCGACCTCCGTCCCGGCCCGGACCACCGTGGCGATCTCGCGGGCGATGGCGTGCACCACGTCCGGGTCGACGCCGAGGCCGCCTCCGCCGGCGAACGCCTCGCCGGACAGCTTGAGCAGTACCCGGCGGCGTGCACCGCCCGGCGCGGTCTCCTGCGTCTCCTGCATGGACTTTCTCCTTCTCCGCCTGCTGGTCAGCAGATCTGCAAAGTGCCGGCCACGGCGCCGGGCGTGCGGTCCCGGTGCCGTGTGCGGCCGTGTACACGAGAGGAGGCCACTGCCGCGGGAACCGGTACGGTCTCCTGCACGGCAATGGCCTCCTCGTCGTTCATGGTGCCGACACCGCCCCGGGGGTGCTCGGGGGCCGGTCGGCGCGCTCCTCCGTCCTCGCGGACGGGGGCGGTCCTCCTACTTTATGTCCGGCACGGGGCCGGGAGGGGCGGGACGGACCGCGGGAACGGGTCTCAGGCGCCGACGCGGAAGCGGACGAAGCGCTTGAGGGTGACGCCGGCCTCGTCGAGGACCTTGGCGACGGACTTCTTGTTGTCCTTGGCGAACGCCTGCTCCAGGACGGCGTTCTCCTTGACGAAGCCGGTGACCCGACCCTCGACGATCTTCGGCAGGGCGGCCTCGGGCTTGCCCTCCTCGCGAGCGGTGGCCTCGGCGACGCGGCGCTCGTTCTCCAGCTCCTCGGCCGGGATCTCCTCGCGGGAGAGGTACTTCGGCGCGAAGGCGGCGATGTGCTGCGCGACGTCCTTGGCGGTCTCGGCGTTCTCCTGGTCGAGCTCGACCAGGACACCGATGGTCGGCGGCAGGTCCGGGTCCGACTTGTGCATGTAGACGGCGACGAAGCCGTCGTTGTCGAACTGCGCGAAGCGGCGGAACACGATCTTCTCGCCGAGGGTCGCGTTGGCCTCGTCCACGAACTGCTGGACGGTCTGGCCCGGGGCGATCTCGGAGGCCAGGGCGGCGTCCAGGTCGGCCGGGGAGGTGGCGGCCACGTGGGCGGCGATCGCGTTGGCGACCTCGACGAACTTGCCGCCCTTGGCGACGAAGTCGGTCTCGCAGTTCAGCTCGACCAGGACGCCGGACTTCTTGTCCTCGGCGATCAGCGCGGCGACGGCGCCGTTGGAGGCGTCGCGGCCCTCGCGCTTGGCAACGCCCTTCTGGCCCTTGATGCGCAGGAGCTCGACGGCCTTCTGGACGTCGCCCTCGGCCTCGTCCAGGGCCTTCTTGCAGTCCATCATGCCGGCGCCGGTGAGCTCACGGAGCTTCTTGACGTCCGCGGCGGTGAAGTTCGCCATGGTTGTGATCTCTTCTCACGTCTCGCGTGTCTGCGTGGGAAAGTGCCGGGGCCCGGGGTGCGGGCCCCCGGCACGGGAGAGAGGGGCACCCACCGGCTCAGCCCGGCCGGTGCCCCTCACCCTGGTGGTGCGTCAGGCCTGCTCGGCCTCGGCGGCCGGAGCCTCGGCGGCCGGAGCCTCGGCAACCGGAGCCTCGGCGGCCGGCGCCTCGGCAGCGGCCTCGGCCGGGGCCTCGGTGGCAGCCTCGGCGGCGGGGGCCTCGGCGGCCTTCTCGCCCTCGAGGATCTCCTTCTCCCAGGCGGCCAGCGGCTGGTCGGCGCCCGGCTCGGCCTTCGCGTCGCCCTTGGCGACACCGGCGCGGGACTTCAGGCCCTCGGCGACGGCGTCGGCGATCACGCGGGTCAGCAGGGTGACGGAGCGGATCGCGTCGTCGTTGCCCGGGATCTTGTAGTCGACCTCGTCCGGGTCGCAGTTGGTGTCGAGGATCGCGACGACCGGGATGTTGAGCTTCCGGGCCTCGCCGACCGCGATGTGCTCCTTCTTGGTGTCCACGATCCAGACGGCGCTGGGCACGCGCTGCATGTCGCGGATACCGCCGAGGGTCTTCTCCAGCTTGTCGTACTCGCGCTGGAGGACCAGGAGCTCCTTCTTGGTGAGGCCGGAGCCGGCCACGTCCGTGAAGTCGATCTCGCTGAGCTCCTTGAGGCGCTGCAGACGCTTGTAGACGGTCGAGAAGTTGGTCAGCATGCCACCCAGCCAGCGCTGGTTGACGTACGGCATGCCCACGCGGGTCGCCTGCTCGGCGATGGCCTCCTGGGCCTGCTTCTTGGTGCCGACGAAGAGGACGCTGCCGCCGTGGGCAACGGTCTCCTTGACGAACTCGAAGGCGCGGTCGATGTAGTTCAGCGACTGCAGCAGGTCGATGATGTAGATGCCGTTGCGCTCCGTGAAGATGAAGCGCTTCATCTTCGGGTTCCAACGACGGGTCTGGTGACCGAAGTGGACGCCGCTCTCCAGCAGCTCCCGCATCGTGACGACGGCCATGTGCCGTGCTCCTCGTGTGTTGCCCGGCGCGCCGTTCGGCGGGTTGCGGCCTGTGGGGTGCCGGGGTACTCGGTTTGTCCGTGCCGGTCGGGCGACCGTCACGCCTGACGCCCCGACGTGCCAAGCCGCTCGGCCTGCGCGAGGCTTGCGGCCTCGGCAGGCTCGGCGGACCGAGCGGCACTCGCACCGTGACGGCCGCTCCCCCGAGGGGGCGGACCGCCGGTGGCGGGGCGTGCGAAGTCGACCCGGCAGACCGGGTCGCGTGTGAAGTGTACGGGAAGCCCCGAGCGGCGGGCGACTCCCCGCGGCCCCGGTGGCCTGTTCAGCACCACCCCGGACCGCCCGCCGCCGACCGTTCACCCCTGCGGGGGACGGCGGTTGTCCACAGCCCCTGGTCTGTCCACAGCCCGCGGAACCGACACGCGCGACGGGCTCCGCCGGCCCCACGCTGGCAGGCATCCCGCCGAACGGTTTCCACCGGCTCGGCGGGTGCGCGGCGGCGAGCGTCCGGGGCGGCCCGGGCGGCGGCGGGTCGGACGGCCCGGTCGGGCGTCCGAGGAGAACGGCTGGGGAGACCGGCCGGGGAGACCGGTCGGGGAGATCGACCGGTTCGGGAGGTGACGGGAAGGTGCGTCTGGTGCGTCTGGTGGGTCGGGGGTGCGGGGAGCGTCGGGTCCGGGTGGGACGCACGGCGCGGGCGCTGGCGCTGCTGCTGGTGCAGGGGGTGGTGCTGGTGACGCTCGGCGGGTTCGCACCGGCGTCCTGGGCGGTGCCGGGGCGCTCCCCCGCTGCGGGGGTCCCGGCCGTGGGGGTCCCGGCGGGGCGGCCGCTCGCGGTCGGCCCCGGGCCGGGGCGGGTGTGGCCGGTGGGTGACCGGGCAGGGCTGCTGCGACGGTTCGACCCGCCTCCGACGCGCTGGGCCGCCGGGCACCGGGGGGTCGACCTGGCGGCCGCGCCGGGCACGGTGGTGCGGGCGGCGGCGCCCGGCGAGGTGGCCTTCGCCGGGCAGGTGGCCGGGCGTCCGGTGGTCGTGGTGGCGCACCCCGGGTCGGGCACTCCCCCGCTGCGGACCACCTACCTGCCGGTGGCGGCGTCCGTGCCGGTCGGAACCGCCGTCGCGGCGGGTGATCCGATCGGGGTGGTGGCCGGCGGTTCGGGGCACTGCCCGGTCGACTGCCTGCACTGGGGGCTGGTCCGCGGTGACCGCTACCTCGACCCGCTCGCCCTGCTCGGCTCCGGCCGGGCCCGGCTGCTGCCGCTCTCCCCGCCCTGATCCGGTGTCAGCGCGCGTCCGCACCGATCCCGTCGGAGCTGCCCGCTCCGCACGAGCCGTCCGCCCGGCCGTCCACCGGGTCGGTTGTCGGGCCCGTCGCCGGACGCAGGCCGTCGAGGGCGAAGCGCACCGCGGTGTCGGCGATCTCCTCGACCGCCCGGGCGCCGGGGGTGCCGTCCTCGCCGCGGATCCGTTCGACCTGGCGGACCGCCGCCTCCACCACCCCCTGGAGCAGCGAGGCGGCGACGCCGGGCCGGTCGTGGCCGAGTTCCTCCAGGGTGCGGACCACCATGGCGGTCAGCCCGGCGTGGGCCGCCCTGATCCTGGCCCGGGCGGCATCGTCGAGTTCGTATTCGGCGACGGCCACCACCGCGCGGTGCACCGGGTCGGTGGCCAGCGAGACCTGGCCGCGGACGTACGCCTCGATCCGTTCGACCGCGCTGTCGCGGACCGCCATGCCGGCTTCGATCTCGGCGGCCCAGAGCGGGAGGTCGACCGTGCAGAGCGCCTCCACCAGCTCGGACTTGGAACGGAAGTACTCGTACACCGAGGACCTGGCGAGGCCGGTGCGCGCCGCGAGCGCGCCGAAGCTCAGCGCCTCCCGCCCGCCCTCGGCCAACAGGACGCGTGCGGCGTCCAGCAGTGCTGTCTGCTGCAGCTGTCGATGCTCGGCCACGGTGGCCGCCCGGATTTTCGGCACGTCCCAACTCTACGGACGCCGACGACCGGTGGGCACGCCATCACGCTTCCACCGGCCACCGCGCCCCGCCGCATCCCGCCTGACCCGGCCCGGACGGCCTGGCCCGGCCCGACCTGGACCGGCCCCGGCGGGCGGGCGTTCCGGGGCGCCCCGGGGCTCACCGTGCGTCGGACATCTTCGCCCGCAACTGCAGCACCGACTTGGTGTGGATCTGGCTGACCCTGCTCTCCGTCACCCCGAGCACCTGGCCGATCTCCGCCAGGGTCAGGCCTTCGTAGTAGTAGAGCGTCACCACGGTCTTCTCCCGCTCGGGCAGGGTGTTGACCGCCGAGGCGAGCAGCCGCCGCAGTTCGCGGTCCTCGGCGATCTCGACCGGGTTGTCCGCACCGCTGTCCGGGAGCGTCTCCATCAGGGTGAGCCGGTCGCCGCCCTCACCCGCCGAATGCAGCAGCTCGTCCAGCGCCACCACGTTGGCCAGCGACAACTGGCTGAAGATGGTGTGCAGTTCGTCGAGCGAGATGCTCATCTCCGCCGCCACCTCGGGGTCGTGCGGAGTCCGCCGCAGCCGGGCCTCCAGTGTGGCGTAGGCCCGCTCGACCGCCTTGGCCTTCTGCCGGACCGACCGGGGGATCCAGTCCAGCGCCCGCAGCTCGTCGATGATCGCACCGCGGATCCGGCTGATCGCGTAGGTCTCGAACTTGATCGCCCGGTCGATGTCGAACTTCTCGATGGCGTCGATCAGCCCGAAGACCCCGGAGGACACGAAGTCCGCCTGCTCCACGTTGGCGGGCAGCCCGACCCCGACCCGGCCCGCCACGTACTTCACCAGCGGCGAGTAGTGCAGGATCAGCTGGTCCCGGAGCCCCTGGTCGCCGGTCTCCTTGTACGAGCGCCACAGCGCCTGCAGCGCCGACTGGTCGGCGCCCTTCGCACGGTCCCCTCCCCTGCTCCCGTTCTCCGCACTGACGCCCGCACCCGGCGCGGGAGCCGGCGCGGGCACCGTCGCACCGGCGCGCGCACCCGTTCCCACGCCTGCGCCACTGTCCGGCGCGGCGCCCGGCGCACCGCCCGACGTGGTGCCCGGCGCAGCGCCGCGGTCGGTCGGCTTCCCCGGCGTACCCGTCCCCGGGCGCGGGACCACCGACGGGGCGGGCTGCTCCGACGCCGGCTGCCCAGCCCCGGGTACGGCTCCGGGCGCGGGCAGGGGCACCGGGGAGGACGTGCCCTGCCGTGCGGCCGGGCTCCCGCCCGTCTCCGTCCCTGAGGACCCCGAGGGCCCGGAGGCCCCCGACGGCTCCGGCGTGCGGGCGGGCGGCGGCCCGGCCGCCTGCCTGCGGACCTGGGTGCTCCGGACGGACTGCTCCTTCGCCTTCGACCGGGCGCCCCGCTTGGACTGGCCGCGCACCGGCCGCCCGGTCGCGGACGGTGCCTGGGGCTGGGGCTGGGGCTGGGGCTGGGGCCCGGCACCGGCCGTTCCCGGTCGCCGCCCGTCGGCGTCCTGCCCGCCGGGGCCGCGGCCGCCTGCCGGATCGACGCCGCCCTGACCGCCCGAACGGGTGCCCGCGCCAGTACCGGCCCCTTCGTCGTCGCGCGGCCGCGGCTTCGCCACCGCACCGGGCGGTGCCGCTTGCGGGCAGGGCAGCACCTGGCCGGGCCGGTCGGCCGACGGGCGGGACGGGGTCGGCCGGGGTGCGGATCCCGACGGAGCCGGTGGGTGCGGGCGGGGCGGGGCGGGGACGGGACGGGGCGGGGACTGCGGGGGCGCGGTCGGGGAGCCGCCCGGTCGTGTCGTTCCCACGCCTCCCCCGGATCCGGCCCGCAGTTCCGCGGCGTTGTGGGTCTCGGCCCCCGTCCCGTCCGGGGACCGACCGTCACCGGTCACCCTGTGTCCGGGAATGTGAGTGGGCATGCGTTGGTCTGCGCCGTTCTGCCGAGTCATGTGCTGATAGGGACGCCATGAGCGAGCGTAGCGTGACCGGGTCGCTGCACAGTGCTACCGCCACTCGGGCGTCGCCCGATCCGGTGGCAGCAAAGGGCGGCGTCGGCGCGTCGCGCCCGGAGCCCGGGGCCGCCGCCGGGCCCTCCGCACGGCCGGCCCGCCGACGGGCACGGACCCGCGAACTCTTCCGGACGGATCTCCCCGGCTCTTCGCCGCAACGCCCCGGCCGAACCCGCCGGGCCGCCATCGTCCCCCAACTCGCCGCGCACCACCTCCTGTTGACCGGTTGTCCCGTCCGAAACCCATCACCTTGTCCGGCTCTGCCCGAATGTGATCACTTGCGGCGCACCAACCTCCAGTGCGCTCCGTGCCGTTCGACGAAGCCGAGCGAACTCAGTTCGTGGAGGTGCTGGACCGTCGCGGCCTCGGAGAGTGCCGCGTAGTGGGCGAGTCGCTGCACCGGTGCGCCGTCCGCGCTGGCGGGCACCGCTTCCAGGACTCTGGCCACCGGCGGCTCCAGCGCGTCCCTCGGCAGGATCGGGCCGACCCGCTCCGGTGCCAGGTCGGCTCCGATGGAGCCGATCAGCTCGCCCACCTCGGCACCGCTGGTGACCATGCTGGCGGCCCCGTTCCTGATCAACGCGTGCACGCCGGCCGAGAGTTCGGAGGTGATCGGCCCCGGAACGCCCATGGTGTGCCGGTTGAGGTCCCGCGCCCGCCGTGCGGTGCTGAGCGCGCCGCTGCGGGGCGCGGCCTCGACCACCACCGTGCCGCGGGTGAGCGCGGCTATCACCCGGTTCCGCAGCACGAACCTGAACCTGGTCGGGTTCATCCCGAGTGCCAGCTCGCTCACCAGCAGCCCGTCGCGCCCGATCCGCTCGATCAGTGCCTCGTTCCCGCGCGGGTAGCAGATGTCGACGCCGCTGGCGAGCACCGCGATCGTCATCCCGTTGACCGCCAGCGCCCCGAGGTGCGCGGCGGTGTCCACCCCGTAGGCCGCCCCGGACACCACCACCCAGCCCCGCTCGGCCAGTTCGGACCCGAGCTGGCCTGCGACGTGCCGCCCGTACGCGGTGCAGGCCCGCGATCCGACGACGGCCACCGAGCGCAGGGCCAGCAGGCGCAGCGAGGGCAGCCGTTGCGACGGCAGGCCGCGGATCCACAGCCCGATCGGGCGACTGTCGCCGAGGTCGTCGAGTTGGGAGGGCCACTCGCTGTCGCCCGGAATGATGAACTTCCCACCGAGCTTGGCGATCCGTTCCAGGTCGGTGGCCGGGTTGAACTTTCGCAGCCTCTCCTGGTAGGCGGCGATCCGGTCGGCTCCGAGCCCCAGCCGGCCGGCGGGCGCTCCCTCGTAGAACCCCTGCAGCAGCCGGACCACGCCGAGCCGTTGGACCGCCCGGCCGATCGCGGCGTCGCCCGGTTCGATCAGTCTGGTGAGCGCGGCCCGGGAGATCCGCTCGGGTTCGGGCGGATCCGGTGGGGCGGTCGGCGCAGCCCACCCCGTGGGGCGGATGACGCGCTGGCCGCCCGGGGCGGCCCGGACCGGCTCCACCGGCCCGTGGCGTGAGCGGCACACGGCCTGTGGCCCCGCACCGCGGACCGGGTGGCGGAGTCGTTCGCCGCCGTCGCACGTCGCAGGAACCCGGGTTGGCTCGGCGGCGCCGGGCGGGGGCGGTGGGCACGAGCCGTCGGACAGCCCGCTGTGCGCGTGGGGTACGGGGTGCGTGGTCATCGGTGCTCCTTCTGCTTCTGCCTGTTCCTGCAGTACTGCCGCCGACTGCCGGTGGCCGGCGGTCTCGGGCGGCCGGTGGTCTCGGGGGTGTGCGAACGCGGCCGGTTGTTGCGGGGGTGTGCGAGGGCGGGGTGTGCGGCCACGGCGGGTGGGGGCCGCTCAGAACCCGTGGCCCGGGTCGGGGCCCGGCCCGGCACCCGCGTCGTCGTAGGGGTAGGGCGGGTCGCTCCTGCGGTCCGTCGGGCGGGCGGCCCGCTGGACACCGGTGCGAAGGGTGAGTGCGCTCTGGATGTCGGACCTGTTGGGGCGCTCCCGGCCCGCGAGGTCGGCCACCGTCCAGGCGACCCGCAGGACGCGGTCGAGGCCGCGTGCGGTGAGCAGCCCCCGGTCCAGGTCACGTTCGGCGTCGGCCAGCGCACCGGGTGCGAGCTGCCAGCGCGTGCGCAGTTCGTGCCCTGGCACTTCGGCGTTGGTCCGCCACGGGGTGTCGACGAGGCGAGCGGCGGCCCGCGCCCGTGCTTCCCGCACGCGTGCGGCAACCGTCGCCGTGCTCTCGGCCTTTCCGCCCTGCTGCATCAGTTCGGCCTTGGTGACTCCGGCGACCTGCACCTGGAGGTCGACCCGGTCCAGCAGTGGGCCGGACAGTCTGGCCTGATAGCGGTTGACCATGACAGGCGTGCATTCGCATCCTTCTCCTCTCAGTGAGTAGCGGCCGCAGGGGCAGGGATTGGCCGCCAGGCAGAGCAGGAAACGGGCGGGCAGCCGCATCGAGCCCGCGGCTCTGGCGATCATCACCTCCCCCGATTCCAGGGGCTGGCGCAGCGCGTCCAGGACCCTGACCGGGAATTCGGGCGCCTCGTCGAGGAACAGCACGCCGCGGTGGGCGAGGGAGACGGCTCCGGGCCTGGGCAGTCCGGTTCCGCCGCCGACGATGGCGGGCATGGTCGTCGAGTGGTGCGGCGCGCAGTAGGGCGGGTTGTCGATGAGGGGCCGGTCGGGTGGGAGCAGGCCGGCCACGGAGTGGATCGCGGTCACTTCGAGTGCTTCGGTGGGGGTGAGCGGTGGGAGCAGGGCCGGTAGCCGTTCGGCCAGCATCGTCTTGCCGGCTCCCGGCGGGCCCTTCAGGTAGATGTGGTGGCCGCCCGCGGCGGCGATCTCCATGGCCCGGCGGGCCTCGTACTGCCCGGCCACGTCGGCGAGGTCGGGGCGGACGGCCTGCTCGGAGGTGAGGTCGCGGACGCCGAGGCCGGGCAGCAGCAGTCCGGCGAACGAGGAGTCGGGGCGGCCGGTGGACGGGTCCGGTGGTTCGTCGGGCACGGGGGCGTTGGTGAGGATCGCGATCAGCTGGCGCAGGCTGCGCACTCCGAGGACGGAGACGCCGGGCACCAGTTTCGCTTCGGCGGCGGTCTGTTCGGCGACCACGACCTGCCGGTAGCCGGCGTCGGCTGCCGCCAGGACCGCGGGCAGGACTCCGCGCACCGGACGCACCCGGCCGTCCAGCCCCAGTTCTCCGATGATCAGCAGGCCGTCGATCGATGCGGGGTCGAGCCGTTCCGCGGCCGCCAGGACCGCGCAGGCCACCGCCAGGTCGTACCCGCTGCCGCTCTTGGGCACGGAGGCGGGTGTGAGGCCCACGGTGAGTTTGCGCAGCGGCCACTGTTCTCCGCTGTTGGAGACGGCGGCGCGCACCCGGTCGCGGGCTTCCAGGAGGGCCTTGTCGGCGAGGCCCACCAGGCTGAAGGCCGCGAGGCCGGGTTCGAGGTCGGCCTGGACTTCGACCACGACGCCGTCCACTCCGACCAGGGCCACCGAGCAGGTGCGGGCGAACGCCATCTCACACCGCCCCGCGCAGGTGCTCGACCGCGGCCGCGCCCCGGCGGGGGTTGACCACGGCGACCAGGTCGATGCGGACTCCGCCGGGGGGCGGTGGGGCCGGACCGCCGCTCTGGGCGTCGGGCCGCGGTTCGTCGCCCCAGGCCCGCTCGGCGGCGAGGACGAGCCGGGAGAAGTGCTCCGGCCAGCGTTCGGCGAGCCAGCGCTCTGCGAGGTGGCGCAGCCGGTCGGCCTTGGTCCGGTCGATCGCCTCCGCCGGCTGCTGGAAGCCGCGTTCGGAGCGGGTCTTCACTTCGCAGATCGCGAGGACGTCCCCGTCGAGCGCGACGATGTCGAGCTCGCCCTCGGCGCAGCGCCAGTTGCGTTCCAGGATGCACAGTCCGCCCTCGGCGAGCCGGCGGGCGGCGACCTCCTCGCCGTAGCGTCCGAGGCCGTTGGTGGTCGTCTTGTTGGGGTTCTGCACGGCAATCACCTCCGGCCGGAAGGTTGCCGTGGTGTGCCGGGGGCGGACCAGCGAAATGGCCGGGGCTGTGGATAACCCGGGCCTGTGGATAACTCGGCTCACCCGTTCGAGCGACAAATCGAAAAATGCGCTGGACAGTGCCTGTCCAGCGCGGTCAATCTCGGTGGCCCGGGCACCGCCGCAGCTCACGGAGGCGTGCGGGCCACGGTGGGAGGGCGCGGTCGGCCGCGCCGTTCCCGCCGGGCGCCCGGCACCCCGGGTACCGACCGCTCGGCCGCGGCGCGGTCAGTTCCCGAAGGCGGAGTCGTCCGAGGGCAGTTCGAGGTCGCTCTTGGCCAGCTCCTCGATGTTCACGTCCTTGAACGTCAATACACGGACCTTCCGGACGAATCGGGCCGGTCGGTACATGTCCCAGACCCACGCGTCGGCCATCGACACTTCGAAGAACACCTCGCCCTGCACCGAGTGCACCTGGAGGTCGTAGTCATTCGTCAGGTAGAAGCGCCGTTCGGTCTCGATCACGTACTTGAACAGGCCGACGACGTCCCGGTACTCCCGGTAGAGCTTGAGCTCCATCTCGGTCTCGTACTTCTCGAGGTCTTCGGCACTCATTCCAAGCGTCCCCTCACTCGTCACGTCCACCCCATTGTGGACCACCGAGCCCGTGCTCAGAGCCTTACTGGCGGTTCTGGCGGCCCTTCCGTCAGAACCCGTGCCACCAGTCCGGCCAGCCCGCGCGGGTGGACGGTCTCCCGGGTGGTCCTCAACTCACCCAGCGTCCACCAGCGGAAGGCCAGCAGCAACGCGTGCTCGTCCGCCCCGCCGCGCAGCAGTGACACCGCGGTCCGCGTGGTGCGGGCCAGCCGGAACCACTGCTCCTGTCGGTACTCCCTGCCCCGGAAGGAGAACTCCACCGTGCCGTACCCGACCAGCGGTCCCCAGTCCACGTCCGTCAGTCCGGTCTCCTCGGCCAGCTCGCGCCGAGCGGCCGCGTCCGGGCTCTCGCCCGGCTCGACACCGCCACCGGGCGTGATCCACCAGGTGGTGCCGGGCTCGGCCGGGTCCGTTCCGTGCAGCAGCAGGACGCGGTCGTCCTGGTCCAGCAGCACCACCCGCACGGCCCTGCGGTGTTCCACCACCTGGTTCGGCTCCGTCCTGAGGCGCTGGGCGCGCCTCCTCGGCGGGACCGGCGCCGGCGCCGGTCCGTCGTCCGCGGCGGGCTCATGCCCTGCGCCGGCCCCGCAGCCTGCGGGTCAGCGAGACCGCCCAGCCCGCCACCGAGGCGGCCACGATCAGCGCCGCGCCGCCGGCCGACGTCCAGGCGGCGGGCAGCAGCGGCCCGGCCTGGTGGGCCTGGGGCCCGCCCAGTTCGTCGAAGGCCGAGGCGCGCGGTTCGAGCCCGGCCCGGGACAGCGGCCGGATCACCGCCTCCACCCGCGCCTTCACCCCGGAGACCGGCACCGTGCCGAACGCCACGTCGAGGTGGCTCCGCGAGTCCAGGGAGTTCCCCCGGAAGTCGCCGAGCAGGAACATCCGCCCCTCCGGCACGGTGACCGAGAACGCCGTCCCGTTCGTCGCGAACGCGGTCAGGTAGGGCTCGGACACCCGGTGCCCGTTGACGGTGATCCGCCCCTCCTCGTCACCGGAGACGGTGTCCCCGCCGACCGCGACCACCCGCTTGACCAGCGTCGCGTCGCCCCAGTCCCCGTCCCGGAAGACCACGATGTCACCGCGGCCGACCGATCCGCCGGTCCGGGCCAGGACGGTGTCGCCGACCTCCAGGGTCGGGCTCATCGAACCGGTCGGGATCCGGTAGGGCCGGTACTGGAGGGCCAGCAGCGCGAAACCCCCGACCAGCATCACGAAGCCGAGCGCGATCGCCACGCCCTGCACGACCGACGCGGCGCGCCGGCGGCGGGCCGGGTCGGCCCCGGTGCGCGGTGTCCGCTCCGCGACGCTGCTCATCGGCTCCGCCCTCTCCTGCCTTCCGGCTGCTCCGCCCGCACGGCGGGAGCCGGTCCGCGGTCGGCCGTCCCGGTCCGGACAGCGCTGCGGGCCGCGGCACGTGCGAGCAGATTACTCGCCAGTACCACGGCCCGCGCAAGAGGTGCTCCCGACCGGCCGGTGCCCGGTCAGCGGCGGCGCCGGCGCACCCACCACACGGCGGGGACGGCCAGTGCCGTGCCGGCCATCGCCGGAGCGACCGGTCCGGCGGCGAGCCCCTTCTGGTCGAAGGTGTCCGGAACGGGCAGCGTCGCCCAGTCGCCGATCGGCCAGGCCACCACGAACGCGCGGCCGACCACGTTGTCGACCGGGACGGTGCCGCCACCGGGCTGGTCCATGTGGTACCGCGAGTCCAGGGAGTTGCCCCGGTGGTCGCCCATCACCCAGATCCGGCCCTTGGGCACGTGCACCGGCCCGAACGGCTTCTCCCCGCAGGGAGTGTTGCCGGGGAAGATGTACGGCTCGTCGAGCGCCACGCCGTTCACCTTGACCGGGCCGGAGCCCTGGCACTCCACGGTGTCGCCACCGACCGCGATGACGCGCTTGATCAGGTCCTTCTCGTCGCTGGACGGCATCAGCCCGATGAAGCTGAACACGTCCTGCACGCCGCGCACGAAGGAGTTGTCGCTGCGCTGGGTCGGCTCGTCGTTGAGCCAGCCGCCCGGGTCCTTGAAGACCACGACCTCGCCGCGTTCGGGCTCGGATCCGAACCAGGGGGTGAGCTTGTCGACCAGGACGCGGTCACCGACCTGGAGCGTGTTCTCCATCGACCCCGAGGGGATCGAGAACGCCTGGACGAAGAAGGTCTTGATCACCAGGGCCAGGATCAGCGCGATGCCGATCAGGATCGGCAGTTCCTTCCAGAAGGAACGCTGCTTGGGTGCCCTCCTGGACGGTTCGGCCGAACTTCCGTCGGCCTCCGCCCCGGCCTCGGCGTCCCGGAGTGCTTCGCCGTCCCCGGCGTGCGCCCCGTCCTGGTTGCCGACGGGTTCCCCGTCGGGCTCCGGAGCTCCTGAGCGGGCACCGATCACCAGATCCCCCACGACTTCTCCTCCCTGCTGTGCGGACGCCTGCGCGCCCGCGCTCACCAGTGCCGCACAGCGGGCACCACACTCTGCAGTCGGTCGGGAACCCGTCTCTGGCTTGCCCCACGGGGACAGGCCCGACACCAGGCCGGAACCGAGCACTTCACACTTCTCTATCACTCCCGGTCGACGCGCCCGCGTTCCCACGCGCCGACCACCCTGTCAGTCGGCCACCGGCCCGTCCCTCCGCTGCTTTCCGCGGTACCGGACGAGGAGCGGAAGCACGCCCAACACACCCATAACGAGTGGGGGTTCCGCAGGAACCGGCTCGACGGCCGCCGATCCTGCGGCCCGCCCCGGCAAGGAGGAGAGTGAATCGGGAACGTCCAGTTGACCGAAGTGGGAGATCGGCCAGGCGACCACGAAGGCGCGCCCCACCACGTTCCCCACCGGGATCGTCCCGGCGCCCGGATTGCCCATGTGGTAGCGGGAGTCGGCGGACAGGTCGCGGTGGTCGCCCATCACCCAGAGCCGGCCCTGGGGCACCGTCACCTTGAAGGTGATCCGCGAGGGCGAGTTCCCGGCCGCGATGTACGGCTCGTCCAGCGGCGTGCCGTTGACGCTGACCCGGCCGTGCTCGTCGCAGCACTCCACGGTGTCACCGCCGACACCGATCACCCGCTTGATCAAGTCCCGCTCGTCGTCGGAGGGGAGGAGCCCCACCGCGGAGAACAGCGACTTCACGTTCCGCAGCACGGGCCCGTCCGTGGACGGCTTGTGGTCGTTCTCCAGCCAGCCGCCCGGGTCCTTGAAGACCACCACCTCGCCGCGCTTCGGCTCGGCGCCGAACCACGGGGTGAACTTGTCCACGACGACCCGGTCGCCGATCTGCAGGGTCTGCTCCATCGAACCGGAGGGGATCACGAACACCTGGAGCAGGAACGTCTTCATCACCAGCGCGATGACCAGGGCGACCAGCACGATCACCGGCAGCTCGCGCAGGAAGGAGCGCCGACCGCGGCGCGCGGCGCGCTTGGCGGCACGGCGGCGCTCGGCGCGCCCCCGAACGGGACGACCCTCTGCACTGCCTCCGCCGACACCGCCCCCACTCCCCCCGTCGGCCACGTCCCCACCGCCACCGTCACCGGCACCACCACCGCGGCCGTCCCGGTCGTCCGGGTCCTCGGCCTCACCGGTGGGGGCCAGGTACACGGAGTCGAACCCGGCTCCGGCCCCGGGTGCGAGCCCGGCTCCGGAGTCGAGCACGGGACCGGTGCGGTGGGTGCGGCCGGGGCGGGCGGGGTCGGACGGGCCGTCAGCGGCGGCTCTGGGTCTACCTCTGCTCCCCATGGCCACCAGTCCCCTCAATCGCGGCGAACGCCGCCGGTCGGTCGAGGGAGGTGGCGCGGCCGAGGGGGAACATCACCCATGCGGCGCGGCCGATCACCTTGTCCTCGGGCACGGTGCCGCCACCGGGCTCGCCGAGGTGGTCCCGGGAGTCGCGGGAGGCACTGCGGTGATCGCCCATCACCCACAACTTGCCGTCGGGAACCACGATGTCGAACGGTACCGCCGACGGCGCGTCACCGGGGAACAGGTACGCGCTCTCGTCCAGTGCCACCCCGTTGACCTTCAGCCGGCCGTCCGTCCCGCAGCAGGTGATCCGGTCGCCGCCGACACCGATCACCCGCTTCACGTAGACCGTGTCGCCCGCCGGGGCGAGGCCCGCCCCGGCCAACAGCCGCTTCAGCCCGGACGGTTCGTCCTGGTAGGGCAGGAAGGAGCCGATGCCGTCGAAGACCACCACGTCGCCCCGCTGGGGGTGCCCGCCGAAGGCGTACGCGAGCTGGTTCACCAGCACCCGGTCGCCCGGCTCCAGCGTCCCCTCCATCGAACCGGACGGCACCGCGAACGGCCGCGCCACGAAGGCGTTCACCAGCAGCAGTACGACCACGCACACCGCGCCGATCCACAGCAGGTCCCGCGACCACCGCCGCCCGGTAGCAGCACCGCCGCCGTCACCGCCGCCGTCACCAGCCGCGTCAGCGCCGTCACCGCCGCTCACCTCAGCCGGAGCTGCCTGAGCAGTCGGGGCCACCGGAGCGGGCAGGGCCACCCGAGCGGGCGGAGCAGCCTGAGCGGGCGGAGCAGCCTGAGCGGTGGTCGTCCCGTCCCCGGCACCGGAGGAGGTGCCGGGGGCGGAAACGACGG
>NZ_JBHUWH010000110.1:0-19253 GCF_042670125.1 Kitasatospora sp. NPDC057198
GGCAGTCGGTACTCGCCACCGGTATCCCTGGGAGCGCGCGGTATGCGCAAGGTGGAGGGCTGACCGACGCCGGGAGAGCGGGACGGGAGCGGTTACGGCTCCAGGCCCTGGAGCGCTTCGAGGCGGGACAGAAGAGCTCGGAGATCGCGACCGCGCTGCGGGTCAGCGAGCGGTCGATCGAGCGGTGGCGCCGAGCCTGGCGCGAGAGCGGCGAGGCCGGGTTGCTGTCGAAGGGATCACCGGGAAGACCTCGGCTCAGTGAAGCCCAGATCGTCAGGCTGGAAAGGGAGTTGGAGCGTGGTTCGCTGGTCCACGGCTGGATGGACCAGCGGTGGACCCTGGCACGGATCAAGACCATGATCGGTCGGTTGTTCCACGTCTCCTACACGGTCGAGGGCACTTGGCGGCTGCTGAAGCGGCACGGCTGGAGCTGGCAGCAGCCGTGCCGGCGGGCGATCGAGCGCGATGACACGGCTGTGGAGGTGTGGAAGATGGAGACCTGGCCGCGGGTAAGACCGTCGCGGCAGAGCGCGGGGCCTGGCTGGTCTTCGAGGACGAGGCCGGGCAGTCGCTGACCCCGCCGCGAGCGAGGACTTGGGGGCGCCGGGGCTGCACGCCGGTCGTCAGGGTGCGCGGCCGGGCTCCGGGCGGGTGTCGATGGTCGGGATGACCTGCTACAAGCCGGGCCGGCGATCGCGGCTGTTGTACGCGGTCCGGGAGTACACCGGGCGCAAAGACCAGCCGAAGGGCTTCGGCTGGCGCGACTTCCGAGACCTGATCATCCGGGCCCGCATCCAGCTCGGTGGGCCGATCGTGCTGGTCTGGGACAACGTCCGAATACACCTGACGAAACCCCTGCGCGAGTTCGTCGAAGCGAACTCCGAGTGGCTCACGGTGTTCCAGTTGCCGACCTATGCTCCTGACCTCAATCCCACCGAAGGGATCTGGTCGCTGGTCAAGCGCGACATCGGCAACCTCGCCGCGTTGACGGCTGCCTGGGTGCCACTGGGCTGAGCCTTCAGGAGTGTGCGGCTCAGGCCGTGGCCTCGTCCTGCGACGCCGCTGTCACGCGGAAGCCATGCAGTTCAACGTCCCAGATGTCCACGATCGGCTCGGGGGTGTCATCGTCCCCGCCGGAGAAGCCTTCGACATAGAAGCCGAAGAACTCCAGCAGAGCTCGCTCGCCCAACTCCAGCGGATGGAAGGGCAGCGAGTACGGCTCCTCGTCCTCGAAGGGCGGATAGGGCTCCACCGGGTGTCGGCCTTCCCAGTACGGCAGCTCGAACGGGAGCCGTTCGCCGATGTCCTCGATGATGCCGTTGTCCGGGGACAGGCTCAGTGAGCGTACGAGTTTGCCGTCGTCCCAGACTGCGAAGGCCAGCCAGTCGACGACGCTGTGCATGGCGTGGAGATAGAGGCGTCGGCCCTGGCCGGCCGCTACCAGGTGCTGCGGCAGTTCCGAGGGCCGGTCGAGCATGACTTCCTGGTCGCAGACCAGGTCGAGGCCCGGCGCCGACAGCGCGCAGACGGTCCCCTCGGGCGGGTAGAGCGCGTCCGCCAGTTCCCAGGCCTCTTCGTTGTCCGCGTCGATGCGGTGACCGGGGCGAACCCGAGCAGCCAGTGCCCCAGCCCCGTCGATCTCGCCCTTTGACGCGCCTTGGAGCAGGTTGGCAATCACATCGTCTGCATAGGCCAGCACCGCGGTCTTCGCTCCCATGCTCCCCGTCCTCGGTCTGTGTGAAGTCCCGCCGGGAGGCTACCGATTGCCTCCGACAGACGACCAGCAGTCCACCGACGCCCAGGCCGACATCACGAGTTCAAGTTCAGTAGTCAATGCGTGCCAGCACTTCAAACGGCGCGAACTGTTCGATCAGGCGGGCCGTTTCAGCAAGATGAGCGCGGACGACCTGAGCGGGTGGCCGATCGGCATATCGGGCGGAGACTTCGGTGAATCCGAAACCACTGGCGGCCGGCGCGGAGTGCACCGAGGCGAGTACCCGCTCGAAGCCTCCCGCACCGAGCAACGCCTCGGCTCGGGATGGGTGCCAGTGAGGCTCGCTCAACTCGATACCGGACAGGATCCGCAGCTCCGGATGGCGCTCCCGGCATCGTTCGAGGCATTCCCGGTATCCGTCGAGATCCGGAGGGGGCGGGGTCAGCACTTCGTCCACGACGAGTTGACCCCGCTCCGGCGACGCCTTCGCGCCTGGGCCGAGCGTCCAGGGCGTGAGGTCCGCGTGCTCGGTGAAGGCCACCGATGGCAGCCCGAGGTCGAGCGCGCGTACACAGGTCTCCTCCATCGAGCCTGCTGGCGCGTCCCAGGACCACTGGCTGTGGACGTGACTGTCCGGCGGGAGCATCCGTGATCCTTTCGGCGGTGACGAGACTGCGGGGGTGTGGTCAGACGGGGTTGTCCTTCAACCACTCCAATACCTGACGGGCATGCTCGTTCGGCGGGAAGATCGGATAGAAGACGTGCTCGACCACGCCGCCACGGATGATCAGCGTGATGCGCTTGTAAAGCGTCATTCCGCCGAACTCGAAGGTCGGCAGACCGAGCAGCGCCGCCAGCCGCAGTGCGGGGTCCGAGAGCATCGCAAAGGGAAGCCGCAGACGATCGACGACCTCCTGCTGGTATCCGGTGTCCTGGCTGGACAGGCCGAACACGCGAGCCGCACCGAGAGCGGTCAACTCCTGGTGGTGGTCGCGGAGGTCGCACGCTTCCGCGGTGCATCCGCGCGCGCCGGGGATGGCCTCCCAGCCGTCCGGTACGTCCGTGTCGGGCCGGCCCGTGAGCGGATAGCAGTACAGGACGGAACGGCCTTCACCCAGCGCATGCACCGGGACGGCGCAACCTGCGGTACTGGCGAGATCGATGTCCGGCATTGCCCGGCCCACGAGATGGTCGGCCGCGCCGTCGTCCTCGGGGACGGGCAGGCCCGACGGAAGCCGGCCCAGGTCGCTCACGGTGCCCTCTTCCTCACTGGAGCGAGTGCCGCTGTTGCGGTAGGCGGCATCTCGCAGGTGCTCGACCAGCACCGCCCGCCGGGCGGTCAGGGCCTCGATCCGTTCTGTCAGGTCGTCGATGGCGGCCCGGTATCCAGCCAGCGAGGAAGGGCAGTCATCCACGTGACCCCGACCTTGGGAAAGACATTCAAGGAAAGGGCGAGTCTGCTCAACCGGGATCCCCAGTTGATTCAGCGCGCGGGCTTCGCGCACCATCCGGGCGTCCTGCAGGGAGTAGTCCCGGTAACCGTTGGCAAGCCGGGCAGGAGCGATCAGCCCCACGGCCTCGTAGTAGCGAACCGTCTTCGTCGTCACACCCGCGCGCCGCGCGACTTCACTGATCTTCATGTCATCACCTGCGAGGCACCCTAGACCTTGCCCCCGGGGGCAAGGTCCAGTGCCATCGGGTGGAACGAGCACACCGGCCGTGTCGAACCGCGTCGCGCACAACGGAGCAACGCGGCTCTCAATCCCTTGCCCAGTGAGGTTTTCTCAACGGTGGTCATTTCCAGGTTCCGTTGAGGACGAGGGCGGTGCGTGCGATGTCGCCGATCCGGCTGGGGCTGAGCGTGACGCGCTGGAGGGTGCGCCGGCGTTGCTCGAGCTCGGCGGCGGTTCGCTCGCCCAGGGCCCGGACGTGCCGCAGCAGGGTG
Organism: Kitasatospora sp. NPDC057198; assembly: GCF_042670125.1. Taxonomy (NCBI): domain Bacteria; kingdom Bacillati; phylum Actinomycetota; class Actinomycetes; order Kitasatosporales; family Streptomycetaceae; genus Kitasatospora; species Kitasatospora sp. NPDC057198. The sequence continues at coordinate 3,660 of NZ_JBHUWH010000110.1, forward strand.
TTGAACATGCGGGTGTCGATGTGAAGTGCCTGTTCCGACTTGCCTTCGAACGCCCTGTGCTTCTGGCTGAACCGCAGGTCGTTGCCGTTCTCGCGGACACCCGCGAGGCGGTCTGATTCGATCAGCGTGCCGTCCGGGACCACGTGCGTCATGCCCTTGCACTGACAGCGGCTCAGGACTTCGTACAGGTCGGGGCCTGGTCAGCGAGGACGTCGATGCCTTCGTGCAGGTAGCGGTAGCCGGTGGCCCGGGAGACGCCGGCGTCGCGGGCCGGGCAGTGCGCGCAGCCGCGCTCGCGGAACCAGCGCAGCACCAGCACTGCCTGCCGGAACGGGCCGAGTGCACGGGAGCGTCTCGGGGTGCCGATACGGCGCTGGTGGGCTGCCACTGAACTTGATCGAGTGATGTCGGGGTCGTTTGCCTGCGCGGCACTGGGCCGACCCGATAGCCCTGGGGTGTGAGGTACGCACAGGGCGGCGGGCTGACCGACGCCGGGAGGGCCGCGAGGGAGCGGCTGCGACTGCAGGCCGTGGGACTGTTCGAGTTGGGCGAGAAGAACGGCGAGATCGCCGCCGCCTTGCGAGTCAGCGAGCGGTCGGTCGAGCGGTGGCGCCGGGCCTGGCGGGAGCAGGGCGAAGACGGGGTGCTGTCGAAGGGCTCGCCGGGGCGGCCACGGTTGTCGGGGGTCCGGATTGCACGCTTGGAGCGTGAGTTGGAACGGGGACCGCTGGCTCATGGCTGGGCGGATCAACGGTGGACCCTGGCCCGGGTGAAGTCCCTGATCGGGCGGCTGTTCCACGTCTCATACACCGTGGAGGGCGCTTGGCGGCTGCTGAGACGCCACGGCTGGTCGTGGCAGCAGCCGGCCCGACGGGCGATCGAGCGCGACGACAGCGCGGTCGAGGTCCGGAAGAAGGAGACCTGACCGCGGGTAAGAGCATCGCGGCGGAGCGCGGGTCCTGGCTGGTCTTCGAGGACGAAGCCGGACAGTCACTGACTCCGCCGCGCGCCAGAACCTGGGGACGTCGGGGCTGCACGCCGGTCGTGAGAGTCCGGGGTCGGGGCTCCGGGCGGGTGTCGATGGTCGGCATGACCTGTTACAGACCCGGCCAGCGGTCCCGGCTGTTCTACGCGGTCCGGGAGTACACCGGGCGCAAGAACCAGCCGAAAGGCTTCGGCTGGCACGACTTCCGCGACCTGATCGTCCGTGCCCGCATCCAGCTCGGCGGCCCGATCGTGTTGGTCTGGGACAACGTTCGCCTGCACCTGACGAAGCAGCTTCGCGAGTTCATCGACGCGAACGCCGAGTGGCTCACGGTTTTCCAGCTGCCGACCTACGCGCCCGACCTGAATCCGACCGAAGGGATCCGGTCGCTGGTCAAGCGGGATATCGGCAACCTCGCGGCGGCCAACCTCGCAGACGTCACCCGCGCCGTGAAGCGCAGGCTCAAGAGGCTCCAGTACCGCCCGGACGTGATCGACGGATGCCTTGCCGGAACCGGGCTCGCCCTGGACCAGCCCGCGGGTGGCGCCGCCGAGCCGGGCAATGCCCCGGGCTACGCTGCCGCTCATGACAGAGCCCGAGCCGCCCCAGGCGATCACCAGCTGCTGGCTCTCCTGGCTGGCGGTCCGCGCCCAGGACCGGACGGAAGTGGCTGACCAGATCGGCCTCACCCAGGTCACGGAGACATCCTGGTCCGCCGGCGCCGAACTGATCGACCGCATCGCCCACGAGCCCGCCGAGCGCTTCTCCCGCGTGCTGGTCACGCCCCCGCTCGACGGCTGGGTGCTGGTCGTCGGCCCGTGGTGCGGCCTGCCCTACCTGAACCGCACAGCCGATGTCACCCGCCTCTGCCTGGAGCTGAGCACGCGTCACGGCCAGGCGCACGCCTACTTCTACGGCGAGCAACGCGACGGAGACGCCTGGCTGATTGCCGAGCACGGCTCGATCACCAGGCGTTGGATCAGCGAGTACCCCGAACTCGCGCTGGGACAGCCCGTCCAAGCAGAACGAGACAGCCTCGACGCGATCGGCGTCACGGGACGCCCCGAAGACCTGGATCCGGAGGAAGCCGTCGACCTCCTTGCCGAATGGGAGTGCCTGGCCCCGGCCCTCGCTCAGGCACTGAGCTTCGACCCCACCAGGCTCACGGCGACATCCGGCCCCATGAGCACTCTCCTCATCGCCACTCCGCCCGCAGCACAGCTCACCGACCCGTTCGCGCACAGCGGCGCGAGCAGCTGACCACCCGACATCACGAGTTCGAGTTCAGTAGCTGAGCACGGACGCACCCGCCGTGTCCGCAACGCGGCGAGCCGCCGAACCCAACGACCGGATCAACGCCCCAGACTGATCTGATCCACAGGTCTTGACAATTCCTCCTTCTCGCCATTGCGATGCCGAGACTCGCCCGACGAGCCTCTATCCCGCTGACCCACCTGCCGGGTCCTCTGCGCCGTCGACGACCGACCGAACGCACTTCATCCAGTCATCCCAGGCGGCAGGGTCCGTCGTCCCACCGTCCGCCTCGATGCCGATGTCCCCCAGAAGCGTCAGAAGGTCGTCCCCGGCTCGGTTCGCGAACTGCCACACGAACCGCGACATGGCCACGAAGGCTTCGCGTTCGTTCAACTCGTAGCGACTCATCAGGACTCTCCATCCTCGCGTGGAACCAGGCAATCCATGGCCGGGAGTCGTGGTCCTGCTCGCCTGGGCAAAGGTGCAGCCACCGAAGATCATCGTGCTTTGTGAAGACAACGAAGGATCAAGCAGTGGCCGCAGGTCACAGCGTAGATGTTGGACACCGGCAGGCGGTGTTCGAGGGGCTGATGGGCCGTGTCGCGGCTCGGTTCGCCCGGGGTGGAACCCCGCCGCCGGGCCCGCCCGCTGGTACTGGGTCTGCTGTCGGACCTGCCGCGCAAGAACTGCTGGACGATCGCCGAGCACGCCGGGGACACCACCCCGCACGGGATGCAGCACCTGCTGGGCCGCGCCAAGTGGGACGCCGGCGCGGTTCGTGACGACATCCGCACCTACGTGGTGAACCACCTGCACGACGTGGAAGCAGTCCTGATCGTGGACGAGACCGGCGATCTGAAGAAGAGCACCGCGACGGTCGGAGTGCAGCGCCAGTACACCGGCACTGCGGGCAGGGTCGAGAACGTCCAGGTCGCGGTCCACCTGGTCTACTCCGCGCAGAGTGGACACGCGGCCATCGACCGGGAGTTGTACGTCCCGCGTTCCTGGACCGAGGACCGCGAGCGGAGCGCGTTGGCCGGCATCCCCGACCCTGTCGGCTTCGCCGGCAAGCCCGCCCCGGCCGCACGGATGACCACCCGCGCCCTGGACTCCGGCGTCCCGGCACGATGGGTCGCCGACGGCGAGGTCTACGGCGGCAACCCCTCTCTTCGCAAGCCCCGGACACCACCAACTCCTGGTCCGCCACAACCGGCGAACTCGCCTTCCATCGCTGCTGTTCACCCACAACCGTGCCGTTGTCCACGCTCATACGAGTGGCCGGGCGCAGGTGGACGGTGGAGGAGACGTTCCGGTCCGGAGAGGGGCTGACCGGACTGGACGAGCACCAGGTCCACCGGTGGACGTCCTGGCGCCGCTGGGTCACCCAGGCGATGCTCGCGCGCGCTTTCCTGGCCGTCGCCACCGCGCACGAACGCACACACCGGCCTTCCCCGGACGGGCTGATCCCATTGACCTGCAACGAGATCGCGCACCTGTTCACCACGCTGATCGTGCGGCCTGCCCACACCGCCGAGCACCGTTTCCGCTGGTCCTACTGGCGCCGGCGCCACCAGGCCAGAGCCCGCACCCGCCACTATCTGCGACAAGCGTCAACCCGACCATGATCACGATCTACAACTGCCGTACTAGATGCCTCCGAATCGCGCGGGCCACGCCTTGCGCGTAGGGCTCGGCCCGACAGGTGGGAGGATCGCCGGCATGGCCCTGCCCGAACCCGAGGATCTGACCTCGCTCGTCCTCCGTACCGACTTCAGCAGCGACGCGGCGTGGGAGGTGGTGCGAGCGGCAATCGACGGCGTTGGCGAGTACTGTCACGCGACGTATGTCAGCGATCGTTCGTTCAACGGCATGAGCGCTCAAGCGCTGGTGGACGCAGCTGCGGCCGCCGGCGACGAACTCCGCCACCTCTTCGTTGCGGACGCGATCACGATGACGGATGAGGAACATCCCGTCCTGGCCGTCGATCTCCATGCCGAACCCGGCCGGACGTTTCGGGTCGCACCTCGTTGCTTCGTCGACGTCTCCGCCAATTTGACGATCGCCAACATGGACTTCGCCGAATTCGCTGATGCTGCGGACGCATCGGGCATGTTCCGGGGCTTTGCGGGCGGCTGACCCGACGTCGGCTCCCGAGGGCCGGACGAGCGCGTGGCGGCCTTCCTGCTGGCTGGTCTGGGCCCTGGTCTGCCGGCGGGGCGCGGCAGACCACCTCGCACCGGGCCGCCTGCCCATCCGTCAGGATCTCGACCCGCCTGACGAGTGGCCCTGACTGCGGGACCGACGGGAAGCGATGCAGTCGGCCACCGCAGTACGCCCGGCCCGGGACGGACGCTTCCCCGGCGAAGCGGTTGAGCGCGGCACAGCTATCGTGTCGGGAGCAGGCCGGACACCCTGAACCGGACGGGACATGAACCACTACTGGACTGGCGAGGCCCCCTGGGTGCACCACCTGGAGGAGGACGCCCTGCGCGCCTCGTTCCTCCTGCCGCCTCCGGGGAGCAGCTACGTGGCCTGGCTGGACGGCGCCGAGATGGGCAACGAGCAAGGGCTCTTCGAACAGATGAGTGTCCGCCTCAGGTTCCCGGTCCACTTCGGCTGGAACTGGAATGCCCTCTCGGACTGCCTTCGCGACATGAAGTGGGTGCCCGCCGACCACTACCTGATCGTCATCGAGCGGTCAGCGCTCATGCTGCAGGAGTGCGCCGAGGATCGCGAGACCCTTCTCGGAATCCTCGATGCCGCAGGTCGACGCTGGGGGCACGGGATGGATCAGCCCGGCAGGTCGTTCAATTCGCTGCTGCTGTAGCCGCTGTGGCGCCGACGGTGACACCTCGTGCCTGCTGCCGGGCGGGGACGGCTCTTCGAAGAAGCCGTGGGCCGCGCCGCCTCGGACGATCACCGGCTTGAGGCCGCGTTTCCGCGGTAGGCGGCGGCGCCTGTCGAAGACGTAGCCCCGGTCGGCACACGGCGGTTTCCAGGGGTCGGCGGCACGGTCGGCCGGATCGTCCGGGACATCCGGGATATACGGAAGATCCGGGACATTCGGAACAAGGTCAGCACGCACCGGGACACCCTGCCGATTCAGCCCCGTCCGGGTTCCAGTCGACGGTCACGGCGAACCGGTAGGCGCGCGGCGGCGCGCAAGGTATCTTGATGTCGAGATACCTTGCGCGCCGGAACCTGCTGGAGGCCCGTACCGTGACCACCACCCCCTCCTTCACCGCCGTCAACCACGTCCAGCTCGCCATTCCGGCCGGCGGCGAGCAGGAGTGCCGCGCCTTCTGGGGCGAACTGCTCGGACTGTGCGAGATCCCCAAGCCGCCACTGCTCGCCGCCCGTGGCGGCTGCTGGTTCCAGGGCCCCGGCTTCCAGGTCCACCTCGGCGTGGAACAGGACTTCCGCCCCACACTCAAGGCCCACCCCGGCTTCGAGGTCCGAGGACTGCGCGCCCTGGCGGACCGGCTGACCACCCACGGGCACCGCGTCACCTTCAGCGACGAAGTGCCCGGACAGGACCGCTTCCACACCGTGGACCCGTTCGGCAACCGACTCGAGTTCCTCGAACCGCACTCCTGAACGCATCCTCAACGGACCTTCGCCCACCCGGCAGTGGTTCGACGAGAGCGGACACGCCCCACTCGAACCCGGCGGGGGACCGCAGACCACCAGGCAGCATCACCGGGCGCCCTCGGCAGCGGTGAGTTGCTCGGCGATCCGGCCGCATCGTGGACGAGCCACTGCCACCCGGATCCTATCCGGGAACCCTCGCCGACACTCCCGCGGATCGGGGACGGCACGCACCCGGCCGAAAGGTCGCGCCAGGGCTGGGGCACAGGCGCAGCGGCGCACCGGACGCCCATGGAGCACGAGCAGGCCCAGCACTCGAACTCCCGCACGCCGTAGCGGCCCACGCCCACACCCACGCCCACAGCAGGCGAAACGCTCCCGCCCCGCCGGCCGCCCGCCCCGCAGGTCGGCACCCCCGCAAACCGGCACCCCCGTCGGCGCCCCGGCCGCGCCCGCGTCGCGGTGGACCACAGGCGACAGGACCCGACCCGGCCCCGCACCCCACATTGAACGCGTTCAAAATTTGCGGCATGATCGGCAGCGTCGGGCCCGAGGAGAACGGGGGCCTGCGCCGCCCTGCCCTGGACACGGGCAGTCGTAGGAGAGGGGGGACCGTGGTAGACATCGGCAGGACCCGCTTGCCGGCCGTCGCGGTCGCGTTGATGTGGTGGTACGAGGGCTTCTGGTGCAAGGTCTTTCCCGGACGGGCGGACCAGCGGGCCATCGTGGAGGGGCTGCCCCTGCTGCCGGCCGGTGCGGCGGGCGCGCTGCTGGTCGCCATCGGCCTCGCCGAGGTCGCGCTCGGGATGTGGGTCCTGCTGGGGCACCGCCCGTACGCCGCCGCGGTCGTGCAGTCGGCTCTGGTCGTCGGCTTCAACACCGGCGGGCTGCTCGTCGGCGCGCAGCACATCCCCGAGCCCGGCCGGCTGGTGGTCCAGGACCTCGCCTTCCTCGCGCTGATCTGGCTCGTCGCCGCCCACCGCCCCGCCCACCGCACGGCGTACGGCACACCGCGGGGGAACGGCGCCGTGAGGGAGCTCGGGGCACGATGACCCTCTCCTCCTCCCCGATCCGCCGGACCGCGGGCGCAGCGCAGGCACCGGCTCCTGCCACCGGTACGCCGTGGCAGCGGGGCCGGCTGCTCGCCGGTCCGGCCCGCCGCCCGCGGGTGCTCTTCGGCCGCATGTACGAGGATCCGGCCGTGGAACTCGCCGTCTTCCCGCCGCCCGGCGCCCGGGTGCTGTGCATCGCCTCCGCCGGGGACACCGCGGCGGCGCTCGCCTCCGCCGGGTACGAGGTCACGGCCGTCGACCTGAACCCGGTCCAGCTCGCCTACGCCAGGGCCCGGCTGGAGGACGGCGCGCCCGCCGCGACCGGCACGGCCGAACGGCTGACCGGCCTGGGCCGCGCCACGGCCGCCGCCCTGCTGCCCGGCTGGCGGCCTGCCGCCGTCGCCGACTTCCTGCGCCTCGACGATCCGGGCGAGCAGCGGCGCCGTTGGACGGACGAGTTCGACGGCCCCGGGCTTCGGCTGCTGGCGGCCGCCGCCCTGCGGCCCGCCGGGGCGCTCGCCGCCGTCCTGCAGCCGGGCTTCCGGTGCGCGGTCCCGCGCGGCTTCGACGAGGTGCTGCTGCGGCGGATCGCCCGGACCGTCGCCCGGCACCCCAACGCCGCCAACGACTGGGCCTGGCGGCTGCTGCTCGGCCGTGAACGCCCCGGCACGGCCGCGGACGCGACCGCGGTCGGCCCGGGACGGGTGCGGCTGGTACGGGGTGAGGTCGTCGAGCACCTGGAGCGCTGCGCCGCCGGGAGCTACGACGCGGTGACGCTCTCCAACGTGGTCGACGGGCCCGGCCCGCACTTCGCCCGGCGGCTGCGCGCCGCCGTCGAGCACGCGGTGCGGCCGGGCGGGACGGCGGTGGTGCGCAGTCTGCGCGAACCGGGCCCGGCCGGGGCCGGACGCGCCGCCGAGGACCGGTCGATGATCTGGGGCGTGGTGCGGGTGGTCCACACCGGCACGACCGCTGCCGCCGGAACGGACGGAACCGAGCCCCGATGAAGCACCTGCTGCAGCGCCACCCCGTCCCGATCCGGACGCACTTCGCCCACTCGCTGGTCCTCACCTACGCCCTGCCGCCACGCGTCCTGGAGCCGCTCCTGCCGCCGGGGCTCACCCTCGACACCTACACCGACCCGACCGGCACCGAGCACGGATTCGTCGCCGCGGCGCTGGTGGACACCCGGGACCTGCGGCCCGCCTTCCTGCCCGCCGGTCTCGGCGCCGACCTGCTCCTCACCGGGTACCGGATCTTCGCCCGCTTCCCGACGCCCGGGGGCCGGTCCATGCGCGGCCTGAAGATCCTCCGCAGCGACACCGACAGCCGCGTCATGGCCCTCGGCGGCAACCTGCTCACCCGCTACCACTATCGGCTCGCCCGGATCGGCAGCCGGGTCGTCGACGACACCCTGGAGTTCCGGGTCCTCAGCCGCGACGGCCGGGCCGACCTGCACGTGCGGGCGGACCTCGCGGGCGCCCCCGCCGGCCTGCCCGACGGCAGCCCGTTCGCCTCCGCCAAGGACGCCCGGCGCTTCGCCGGGCCGCTGCCCTACACCTTCGAGCACGAGCCGCAGACCCGGTCGGTGATCGTGGTCAAGGCCACCCGGGCGCGCTGGGAACCGACCCCGGTGGCCGTGGAACTGCCGACCCCGCCCACCTTCTTCGCGCACGGCCCCTTCGCCGGGACGGCACCCGTCCTCGCCAACGCCTTCCACGTCGCCGACCTCGACTACGGCTGGGAGGCCGGCCGGCGCCGCGCCGAGGACGGGGCCGAACGATGAGGCGGCCCCCGACGGCTCCGCAGAACACCGGCACGACCGGAAGCACCGGCCCGACCCCGGAGGAACCGGTCCGCTTCTCCGGGGTGCGGGAAGTCGTCCGCTACAACTGGCCGCTGTACGCGGCGGGTTGCCTCGCCGCCGGAGCGGGCCTCGCGCTCTCGTACCGGCTCCCGGGGCGCGCTGCCGCCTTCGTCCGGGCGGGCGCGGGCGCGGCCGCCGCCCTGCTGGCGAGCAGCACGGCCGCCACCTGGTGGGTCTACGACCGCTCGGAACTGCGCTCCTTCGACTGGCTGGCGGAGCTGCTGCCGGACGGTCCGGGTGAGCACCTGGTGCTCTCCTCCGGTCTGGACGAGGCCAGCCGGCCGGTGGCGGTCCGCTGGCCGCGGCACCCCCAGAGCGTGGTGGACCTCTACGACCCCGCCCTGATGACCGAGGGCTCGATCCGCCGGGCCCGCCGCCACGTGCCGCCCGCCCCGCGCACCATTCCCGGACGGCACGACCGGCTGCCCGCGGCGACCGGCTCGGCCGACACCGTCCTCGCCGTCTTCGCCGCCCACGAGCTGCGCCGGGCGGACGACCGGGGCGAGCTGTTCGCCGAATGCGCCCGGGTCCTGCGCCCCGGCGGTCGCCTCGTCCTGGTCGAGCACCTGCGGGACGCCGCCAACACCGCGGTCTACGGCCCCGGCGCCCAGCACTTCTTCCCCCGGCGGGCCTGGCTGCGGGCCGCGGCCGGTGCGGGCCTGCACCTCGTCGCGGAGCGCCGGATCGGCGGCCTGGTCACCGCCTTCACCTTCGCCGCCCCGACCGCCACCCCGACCACCATCACCCCACCCACCATCGCCCCGACCACCACCGTCCCGACCACCACCGTCCCGACCGGAAAGCGCCCCGCACCGTGACCCACCTGCTCACCCTGGACGGCCAACTGCGCCTGGTCGGCGCGGCCCTGATCGCGATGGGCGCGCTGCACGTCGTCCTGCCGCGGTTCATCGGCTGGCCCTCCGACCTGGCCGGAACCACTCTGATGTCCCGTCAGGTCTCCTACGTGCACCTCTTCTTCATCGCGCTGACCTGCGTCCTGCTCGGCCTGCTGCCGTTGCTGCTCGCCCCGGACCTGCTCGCCGGGGGCCGGCTCGGCACCGCCCTGCTGGCCGCGCAGACGCTCTTCTGGGGGCTGCGCTGGATCTTCGAGTTCGCGGTGTTCTCCCCGCGGCTGTGGCGGGGCGACCGGCTGCGGACCGCCGGCCACGTCGCGCTGTCGGTGCTGTGGACCTGGGTGACGGCCGTCTTCACCTGCGCGCTGGTGGTGGCGCTGCGCGGCTGAACACCCCGACGGCGGCGGCCTACCGGGCCGGGAAGGCCGCCAGTGCGCGGTCCCACTCGTCGGCCGCGCGGAGCAGGGCCGCGGCGTCCAGGCGCAGTTCCACGAAGTACTGGTAGATCTCCTCCCCGTCCTCGCCCTGCTGCCACGGGGGCCGGGCCTCGAGCGAGAGGTGCACCCGGACGGCCGTTGCGTCGTCGTCGCGCCCGGCGAGGCTCACGGCCAGGTTCGGTTCGACGAACCAGGTGTCCGGGGACAGCCGGCCCTCGGCGTCGGGCCCCTTCGGCCGCACCGTACCGGCGGCGGCCGCCCGCAGCCAGCGGGACAGCCGGTGGGCCTCGTGGACCAGCAGGGAGGGGTCGGCGAAGGACCAGCTGCCCTCGGCGGTGGTCACCGACCCGCCGATGATCAGCCAGTTGTCGTCGTGCTCGTCCCCGCGGGCGACGGGGAACTCGTAGCGCAGTGGCCGGAGCTCGACGCTGCTCAGGTGGTCGTTCAGAATCACCGCCACAGGTTGGCACACCCTCCCGCCCCGGCGCCCCGATTAACCGGCCCGCCCGGCCGTCCCCCGCTCAGGCCGTCCCCGCTCGGCCATCCCCGTCCCCGCTCCCGCTCAGGCTGTCCCCCCGTTCAGGCCGTCCTCGTCCCCGCTCCCGCTCAGGCCGGGACGAGTTCGCGCAGGTTCTCCGGGGTGATCACCCGGGAGCCCTCCGGGAGGCCGTCGGGGCGGGCCAGGCCCAGGTAGGTGACCGGGCCGTCGGGGGCGGGGCCGTCCCAGGGCAGCAGGTGCGCGCCGTTCGCGACCATCAGGCCGACCAGGTGGCGGACGGTCAGGTACCGCCGCCGGAGGCCGGCCCGCAGCAGGTCGGCGACGGTGGCCCGGTTGGTCTCGACCCGGTTGGCGTGCGGGAAGCCGCGCAGGTGGAGGTGCAGCCAGCGGGCGTACCACTCGCCGTCCTCGCAGTGTTCGAAGACCAGCGGGAGGGCGACCCGTCCGGCGCCGCGCAGTTCGGACTTCGCCCGGACGGTGCGCGGTTCGAAGGGCAGGCCGCGCTGCTCCTCCTCGCGCAGCATCCAGCCGAAGAAGGACTCCTCGACCTGCTGGAACCCCTCGCCCGCGTACACGTTGACCTGCGGGACGATGTACGTGCCGGGCACCTTCGACAGCCGCAGGTCGATGAACTCCGAGGCGCCGTCGGGCGCTTCGACGATGTCGCCGGAGTGCGCGCCGGCCACGGAGCCGAGCTGGGTGTACGACAGCCAGGTCGGGTTGTCGTACGAGGCGTCGAGCATCAGCGCGGACAGGTCGAAGTCGGTGGTGCGCTCCTGCTGCTTCCAGTACACGAAGAAGCGCAGCAGTTCGCCGCGGACGGGCTGGACCGAGCCGCGCGGCAGCACGCCGATCCCGGCGGCGCTCGCGTTGCCGCTGAGCGGGAGGGCCACGTCGAGGATGGCCGGGTCGACCAGCAGCGGCGGCGGGTCGGCGGGCAGGCGGCGGGCGGTCTCGGCGTCCAGCGCGGCGGTCAGGCGTCCGCGTTCGGCAGCGGGCAGCGGCGGGCGCAGGTCGTCGGCGACGTGGCTGCGGGCGTCCCGGTTGACGAAGACCCGCCGGTCGCGGCTGGTCCGGGCCCGGTTCTCCAGGTGTTCGCGCAGCGAGAGCAGCAGGCGGCCGGACGCGGCGGGCAGGGCGCGTTCGGCGGCGGCGAGGACGGCGGCCCGTTCCGCTTCGGTGGCGGCGGCGCGCAGCAGCCGGTCGAAGGCGCGCAGCAGTTTGCCGGGTGCGGCGGCGGCCAGCAGTTCGGCGGCGGCGCCGGGTTCTCCGGCGGCGAGGAGTTCGTCGACCCGGCCGTCCAGGCCGCGGACGCGCTGTTCGCCGCGGGCGACCGCGAACACCCGGGCGGCGTGCGGCCACTTCGGGTACTCGTGCGGGTGCAGGCGTTCGCCGAGGCGCTTGAACCGCTCGCGGTGGCGCAGCACGTCGGCGAGTTTGCCGGGCGCAGCGGCGACCACCTCGTCCAGCGCGGCGAGCAGGGCGCGGCGGGCCGGGCGCGGCAGCGGGCCGAACCTGGTCGGGGCGGCGAGCGTGACGTCGCCGTCGAAGAGCGCGCAGGCGGTGCGCAGCACGTCGGTGACGGTGTCGGCGAGCAGGCCGGCGCCGGCGTGCAGGCGGGCGGCGTTGACGGTGGCCCGGTTCTCCCGGACGGGGATCGCGGCGGGCTGCGGGCCGTCCGCGCAGTGCCGGGCGAGGGCCGCGAGGTCGCGCAGGCCCTCCTCGCCGAGCGGGGTGGTGCTGCCCGCGAGCGCCAGGTAGAGCGACTCGACCTCGCGTTCGGGGGTGTCGCCGAGGTGCAGCACCGTGACCCGGTCGCCCGCCCCGGCGAGGAACTCCTCGTGCGCGGCGAGCAGGTCCTCGTGATCGTGCCGGTAGGTGCCGTAGCCGGGCAGCGCCAGCAGGTCGATGCCGGAGCCGCCGTCCGGGTCGGCGGCGCTCCTGCCCGTCTGCAGGGCCTCGACCAGCAGGCCGGACCAGAACTCCGCGGTGTCCGGCACGTTGTACGGGAAGTCCACGAAGTACGTGTTGTGCCGCACGTGGTCGCCGAGCAGCTCCCGGACGGCCGCCAGTCCGGTCTCGGCCGCCTCCGCGACCTGCGGCTGCGGCAGCGCGGACAGCCGGGCCAGCAGCTCGCCGGACAGCTTGAACCCGACCGACATCAACGCGGCGTCGAACTGCCGCGCCAGCACGGCGCCTTGACCCTCGGCCCGCGGCTCCTGGACCGGGACGGGCAGGCGGTGGGTGCGGCGGACGACCAGGGCGACGAGATCACGGGACATGCCCCGCATGCTCGCAGACCCCCTCCCCCGCCCGCACCGGGTTTCCCGCCCCGCTCCGGACCACCGGGCCGGGGCACCGGCCGCCGACGGGTCAACGTCCTTGCCGGGCAAGTTCCCTGAGGCCGCGTCAGGGTCGGATCGGGGTCACCTCGGGGGCGCACCCGGATGCCGGTGGCGGCGATCCGCGACAAAGATCGAAGCCGTCCGATCGTACCCGTAGCACCCCTGGCACCAGGAGACCCCTTGACCGCCACCGGAACCACCCGCCGGGCCGCCGCCCTCGCCGCCCCCGTCCTCGCCGGGCTGCTGCTCGCCGTACTGCCCTCGCCCGCGTCCGCGGTGGCGCCGGCCGCCGGCAGCGAGGTCGGCGGTCCGCGTGCCGAGGCGTTGCGGGCAGCGATCGCACCACGGGCCGGGGATCCGGTGGCCGGGACGGTGGCCCGGGTGTCCGTCGACGGGTCGACCTGGCGGGGCGGCCAGGACGACCGGGTGAGCGGGCGGCCGGTCGCGCCGAACGCGTCCTTCCGGATCGGCAGCATCAACAAGCCCTTCGTCGCGGTCGTGCTGCTCCAACTCGCCGCCGAGCACCGGATCGACCTGGACGGCACCGTCCAGCAGTACCTTCCCGGCGTGCTGCCCGACGCCTTCAGGCCGGTCACCGTCCGGCAGTTGCTCAACCACACCAGCGGCCTGCCGCAGGCCGTCGAGGGTGTCCAGGGATCCGACCGGGACGCCGTGATCGCCCGGCGCTTCGAGGTGCAGACCCTCGACCAGGTGATCGGGTGGACGCTGCGCCCCGCCGACCGGCCGTGGCCGGGGCCGTCCTTCGCGCCGGGCAGCGCCCAGGAGTACAACAACTTCAACTACCGGCTGGCGGGCCGGATCATCGAGCAGGTCACCGGGCACTCCTTCCGGACGGAGCTGACCGCCCGGGTGCTGCGCCCGCTGGGCCTGCGGCACACCGAGGTCACGGAGGGCGCGCCGCAGATGCCCTCCCCGCACCTGAACGGCTACCTGGCCGACGGTGCGGGCACCCCGGTGGACGTCTCCGAGCAGGGCGGCAACCCGGAGTCGATGGTCTCCACCCCCGCCGACCTGGACCGCTTCCTGCGCGCCCTGCTCGACGGCGAACTGCTGCCGCCGCAGCAGGAACACGACCTGCTCGCCCTGCCGCGCGACGCCGCCGGGCGACCGGTGCCCTCGCTCACCCCGGGCGACTGCCGGTTCGGGCCGGACAAGGGCCTGGCCTGCTACAGCGCCGGGCTGATGGGGATCCCGCTCCAGGACGGCACGGTGGCCTGGGGCAAGACCGGCCACGACCTCGGCTACTCCAACGGGTTCTTCGCCAGCGCGGACCTGAGCCGACGCCTGGTGTACTCCACCGGCGACTCCGGCATCACCCCGGCGCCCTCCCTCCGGCTCGCCGCGGTGGTGTTCGGCCCCTTCGCGGGCTGAGCGCCGGGCACGGGACGCCGGCGGCCGGACCTGACGGCAGCTCACCTCGCCTGCCCCGCAAGGGAGGAGGCGGTTTGCCGCCCGTCGCCGTCCGGTCGTACGCTGACCGCCGGTCGCGGGGGGCGTGGGCCTTCCACCGGGGTGTGCCCGGCCCCGCGCCGTGCCGCTGCCGCCGATCCCTGGACGACCGATGCTCGAAGTCTCGCTGTCCGCCGCGCCGTTGCTGTTCCCCGCGTTCGCCGTGCTCGGCGTGCTGTTCGGGACGGCGGCGTTCCTGCTGGCCCGGCGGCGGGGGCGGGCGCCGCTCGGGCCGGTGCTGTGGGCCGTGGCGCTGGCGGGCGAGTCGGCGGTGACGCTGACGCCGACCACCAGCGGGTCCTTCGGACGGCCGAGCTGCGTCTTCGATCCCGGCGGCTGGGAGGTCGCGCACGGTCTGCAGGGCTCGCTGAACCTGGCCCTGTACGTGCCCCTGGCGGCGTTCGGCGTGTGGGTGTTCCGGCGGCCGCTGTCGGTGGCGGCCGGGTGCGTGCTGCTCTCCGCCGGGACGGAGCTGACGCAGACCGTGCTGCGGACGGGCCGTTCCTGCGACGCCGCCGATCTGCTCGACAACTCCTCGGGGGCGCTGCTGGGCACCGCGGTGGCCGTGGCCGTGCTGGCGTCGGCCGGGCGGCGGTGGTCCGCCCCGTGGCGGGACGCGCTGGGTGCGCTGGCCACCGGCGGCGCCCTGGCGGCGGTCGCGCTGGCGGGGTGGCTGTACGTCCCGCTGTACGGCCCGTCAGGCCACACCCCGCCCCGGCCGGACACCACGGACGTGCTTGCTCCGGCGCAGCACCTGATGGTGGGGCTGTTCGGCCCGGCCGACCGGCTGGAGCGGACCTCGCTGGTGACCGACGCCGCGCGCTCGGCCTTCCCGCTGACCGAGGCGGTGACCGACCGGGGCCGGTTCCGGTTCGAGGCGGGCTCCGGCCGCCTGGTCTCCGTCGAGTTCACCGCGCCGGACGCAGCCGGTCCCCGACCACGTCCGGCGGAGGAACTCCTCTACACCGGGACGGAATTCGCGAAGACCTGGTTCCCCGACCTGGCGCCCGGCGGCGCCCGGCCGGCCGGCACCGCCGCGGGCCCGGACGGCTCCGTGCTGTTCACCTTCCGGCCGCCGGAGGTGCCCGGGGCCGCGCTGGAGGTGACCGTCTCGGCCTCCGGCCGGGTGCGCTCGGCGGCCGCCGCCCGCCCGCGCGGAGGGCCCGCCCGCGCTGTGGGCCTATGCGTGGGCGGGGATGACGTGCTCCCCGGACGCGTCGATGTCGGCCTCGCGGGCGTGGTG